>DAOVRY010000059.1 GCA_030633645.1 Pseudomonadota bacterium
GAGGCTGGATGCAATCCGTGGAAGCAAATCCCTTCCCTGTGCACTTGTGAGACCGAATAGGGTGTTGATGACAAAGTGTTTCATTGTATGTATGACTGCCCGGGCCCAAATCTCCGGGTTCCAGGGAATCTCACCATCTTCTTCGTAAATATCGACAACCTTCTGCACCCCGTACTCCTGCAACTCATCCTTGTAAGCATCCCCCCGGCCGTCAAGCACAAAGGCATACAGTTCATGATCATCCCCGTGTGCTGCGGTTATTACGCCATAATTTGCCGTTTTTATCTCCCCATCCTTAACCTCTACAAGAATGCCAATCTTTTTCATAGAGACTTTCCCCATTTATCACGTTTTCAAAAAACCTTACCTTCTTCCCTGATCAGCTTAACAAGTTTCTGTACCACTTCCTCTGGCTGCCCTTTAAGAATATGGCACTGGCGTTTTTCAAGGGCAGGTTGTAATTCAAGGATCTCCAGGCTGCCTGAGGGCTTGTCAAAATCCAAACTGTCAAGGTCAACCTGGTTCACGTGTTTTCTTTTGGCCTTCATGACATCTGGAATCTTGATATATCGTGGATTATTTAATCCCTTGCCTGCACCAACCAAACAGGGAAGTCCCATTTCAACGACCTGGCGTGCACCTGCCTCTATTTCACACTCCACAGTCACCTGTCCCCCGGTCACTGAAAAAGTAACTACATTGTTTGCAGCAGGCATGCCCAATGCATTGGCAAGCCTATACATCGTTTGCATTCCCTCACTGTCTATGGATTCCTTGCCGGTGAAAATAATATCCGGTCTTCCATCCTGTTCAATGGCCGCTTTTAATGCTCTGGCAGTGACCATGCTATCAGGGCGCTCATTGGTTTCAATAAGTATTCCTCTATTGGCTCCCATGGCCAAGGCGATTCGAAGGGTATTTATCGCCCCCTGCTTTCCCAGGGTAACAGCAATCACCTCAGAATCCCCGTCCCTCTCTCTGACTCTCAGCGCCTCCTCAACAGCAATCTCATCATAGGGATTTATTACATACTTTACCGACTCATCAAATTTGTTCCTTTCCTTTATTATAATATTGGCTACTGAGTCTGGCACATGCTTTACGCACACATAGATCTTCATGGCTTCTCCCTTTTCAAAGCAAATTACGTAAGTTACCCAACATTTCATCAAAAAAAGCTTGAATAAACACTAAATATATGAGAAATATAAGTCAAATTAATAATTTTCAGAATAAAAATAACAATTGGTTATAAAGGATGAATCTTAATCAATTGAAAATCTTCTATTTTGCTGCAAAGTACGGAAACCTCAGCCTCGCAGCAGAGGCCCTCTTCATTACCCAGCCAGCAGTGACAAAAGGGATTCAGCGACTCCAGGAGCATTATGGCATCAAGTTTGTCAACCGCTTTGGCAAAAAGCTGGCTCTTACAGACTCAGGGCAGGTTCTCTACGAGATTGCCGAAAAAATCTTCGAAATGGAAATCCAGGCCGAGGAGAGCATCAATGATTTCCAGCAACAGAAAAGAGGCCATATCCGGATACATTCGAGTGAAAGTTTCGGTGCATACTACCTTCCCTCCATAATCAATCCCTTTAGCAAATCGAATCCACACATACGTATCTCGGTGAACATATTGCCTACCGAGCAGGTTGTAGAAAACAGCATCAGCCTCAACAATGACCTGGGGTTCATCTCCTCTCCCGTTGAGCACAACAAGGTGACGGTCAGGGAAGTATTGGAGGACAGGCTCGTGATCGTTGCTCCGCCTGATCATCCTCTTACCCGAAAGAGCTCCCTTGAACCCCGGGACCTAAAGGGGCAGTCTATGATCATGCATGAAAAGGGCTCGGCCACCAGACTATTTGTCGATGACTTCATCAGGAAAAACGATATTTCCATTACTATTCCGCTGGAGCTTTCCAGTAATATGGCCATCAAAAAAGCCGTGCAAGAGAGAATTGGTATTGCTATGATATCCCGGAAGGTCGTAAGCGAAGAAATTCAAAGGGGGGAATTAAAGGCTATCCTTTTCTCCGATCAACAAATGAAAAGAAAATTCTATATGGTACACCACAAGGACAAGTATTTTTCCGGGCCCCTGAAAAGCCTGATCGAGATGGTGTATCAATGGTCGTCTGAATACGTTAAAGAGTTGCAGATTTAAGATAAATTAACCGCAGACCCACACCCCAGAGAAATATGCTTCGCATTTCACAGGGCAGGCAGATAAACACAAAAGCTTTGTGACATCTAATAGCTCCGCTATATCAAAGCTATCTTTCTGCGTATGTCTGTAGTTTAGAACGTGTCTTCATTCCGAATATACCTCCATGTATGCTGAAGAGCCAGGATGGTGAGGGCATCTAACCCCACCTTCTCTTCCAGCTCACGCTTTGCACAATTAAGAGGAGATTCACAGTGTTCCATGGTTCCTGCCGGAATTTCCAGGAGATAATCTCCAATTGGATGTCTGTACTGTGATACCATGGCAATTGTCCCGTCATCGAAAAGGGGGACGATACCAGTTGAGCCTGGATGACGCACCATGGCTATCTCTGTTCTCCTTCCATTGCAACCCCATTGCCTCAATCTTCTCTATAAGGCCCCTGATTCCGCTTTCCACATCCTGCAGGTTTCCTGACAGGCCGAGGTGAACCTCGGTGCCGCTTTCAACGAATTTCGGGAGGCTTGAAAAGGTTACCGCGGGATGTTCTTCAATGAATTCCTCCATAATGGGAATAAGATCGGCCTCGCGTGCCCCTTGAAGTACCAGGGTTCGGGTAAACCTTTCGTTCCCCTGCTCGTAGTAAGTATCCAGCACCCAGGCCGTCATCGGCTCTGCCATGCTAGGGAAACCCGGCAGGAAATGGCCATTGGCAATCGAAAAACCCGGCACCTGGTTAACGGGGTTTGGGATGAGGTTCGCGCCCCTGGGGAACTCTACCATCTTCAGTCGTGCAGTGTTCGCCCTTTCTCCAAAGCGCTTCTTTAATATTTCCACGCCCTCTTCATGGAACTCCAGAGCCAATCCCGCAGCTTCAGCTGCACAAAGCCTCGTGTAATCATCTGGTGTGGATCCGATTCCCCCGCAGCAGAAAAAGGGCTCGGGACGCACCATTGCCCACCTCAGTTGCTCCAGAATCAGCCCCGGTTCATCAACCAGGACCATTGCATATCTTAATTGATGATTGCGCTCGCTGAGAAGCCTCCGTGTGTTTTCGAAATGCCTGTCCTGGATTCTCCCATCCAGGATCTCGCTTCCAATGATGATCAATCCAAAGCCGATAGGGACTGTTTTTTGAGACATAATCATCTCCCTGTTTTGCCATTAGAATACTAAAGCAGGGTAATTATCTATATGTTCCTGATCACCTACAATGTAAAAGTCTTTTAAAACAATTACATTTCATGGCTTCGAAGATCACCGAAACGCTGATAAAATGCAAGAAAAAACTCATCCCTAAATGGATTAACGAGATGCATGCTTTACTATTGATATATGCTCCCGTTTTATGTATACTCATAATCCTTCTCAAGGAACTACCTTATCAAGAAAAACGGCAACCATAAAATTGCGGAGAAGTTGTTTCGGTAACACTTTCTAGTAATAGGTAATTGATAAAATGGAAGTTTTCTCTGCTATTGAAGATATCCGCCGCCTGCGCTGGGCTGATCCGTCGGCCATATGGGGGTTCGTCCCCACCATGGGTTTCTTGCACGAAGGACACTTGAGCCTGGTCCGTCGGGCCCGCCAGGAAAACGAGCAGGTAGGTGTGAGCATCTTTGTTAACCCAACCCAGTTCAATGACCCCAACGACCTGGCCACATATCCCTCCGATCTTGATCGCGATCTGGCTCTACTCAAAAAGGAAGGAGTGGATCTGGTCTGGATGCCTAGCCAGGACATTGTTTACCCCCCCGGTTACGAGACCTTTGTTGAGGTAACGGAGGTAACCACGGTACTGGAAGGCGCTGCCCGTCCTGGATTTTTTCGCGGTGTGTCAACGGTGGTGGCAAAGCTCTTTAATGTTTTCCAACCACAACGTACGTATTTTGGCCAGAAGGATGCACAACAGGCTATAGTCATAAAGCGGATGGTGCAAGACCTAAACTTTAACATAGAAGTGATTATTTGCCCCACGGTTCGCGAGGCAGATGGGCTGGCTATGAGTTCCCGTAACGCCAAGCTGTCTGCCGCTGCCCGAAAGGAAGCTATCTGCCTCTACCATGCCCTGTGTGCTGCCAAAGAGTTGTTTGAGCAGGGTGAAGGTGATGCAGAGAGACTCCATGCCAAAATGGTAGCGGTTATTGAATCTACGGATATGGCTCGCCTAGATTACGTAAGTGTGGCCCACCCTGATACCCTGGAAGAATTGACCGTGATTGAAGATCGTGCACTACTGTCTCTGGCCGTTTTCTTTGATACGGTTCGCTTGATTGATAATATGATGGTAGTGGTAGTGTCGTGATCTTTTGACAGTGCCTCTTAGCGCCCAAATCAATGAACCACTCAATGAACCACAAAACCTGTGCGGAAATCAATCTGAACAATCTCTCCTATAATATACATGCCATTCAACAACGGGTTTCACCCTCACAGGTGATACCTGTTTTAAAATCAGATGCTTACAGTCACGGCGCTGTTTCTGTTACAAAAAGGCTTGTAAAAGAAGGCTTTAATTTCTTTTCTGTGGCACGGTTTCAGGAAGCCATGGAGTTGCGGGAAAACGGGGTTACCCAATCTATCTGGAATAAATAACGAAAAATTCCTATTTCTACAATAATAAACCTTTCTTTACGGAGGAGACAATGATTATAGGAATTCTTAAAGAAATCAAATCCGAAGAAAATCGAGTTTCCATGACCCCTGCCGGGGCAGAAGTAATGAAGCAACACGGGCATACGGTGCTGGTAGAAAAACACGCCGGTGCAGGAAGCGGATTTGATAACGAATCCTATGTGAGCGCCAGGGCAGAGATCATAGATACACCTGAGGATATTTACAGCCCTGCCCACATGGTCATGCATGTGAAAGAACCCCTGCCTTCAGAGTATGAACTCATCAATGAAGAGCAGATCGTATTCACCTATCTTCACCTTGCTGCATCAGAGGAACTAACCAGAGCACTTACTAAAAGTCGGTCGGTCAACATTGCCTATGAAACCATTCAAAAGGAAGATGGATCCTTGCCGTTACTCACCCCGATGAGTGAGGTGGCAGGGCGCATGTCGATTCAGGAGGGTGCAAAGTACCTGGAAATGGCACAAGGTGGTGAGGGCATTCTGCTTAGTGGTGTGCCAGGCGTAGCTCCTGCCACAGTAATAGTTATCGGTGCAGGAACTGTCGGAACAAATGCAGCCAAAATGGCCTGTGGCCTGGGAGCCAAAGTGTACCTGCTGGATATAAAATTAGACAGACTTCGGTATCTGAGTGATGTAATGCCCAGCAACTGTTTTCTTATAATGTTCAGTCCCGCAACCATTCGCAAACTTATAAAAGAAGCTGACCTGGTTGTGGGAGCCGTTCTCATCCCTGGAGCCAAGGCTCCTAAACTGGTTACACGCGATATGTTAAAAACTATGAAGAAAGGCGCAGTGATGGTGGACGTGGCTATCGATCAAGGGGGGAGCTTTGAAACATCCAAACCTACAACGCACTCAGATCCGATCTATACGGTTGACGGCGTGGTGCACTACTGCGTGGCAAACATGCCCGGTGCCGTTGCCAAAACATCCACGCTTGCCCTCACCAATGCAACCCTTCCTTATGCCCTTGAAATCGCAAACAAGGGGTGGAAAAGGGCCTTTAAGGAAAACCCTGAAATCAAGAGAGGTGCCAACATAGTCAAAAGCAAGGTCACCTACAAAGGTGTTGCCGATGCCTTCGGCCTTGAGTATGTCCCGGTCGACAGTCTATTGTAATCTTAGCAGGGATTTAAAGCCTGCGCCAAATCATCTAATAGGATTTATTTTCACTAACAAACAGGACGGCGCCAATCCCTATGATAGCTAAGATGCTTAAAACAAGAAAAACGGGTTTATATGAACCGAATGCGTCCACCAATAGACCGGAAAAAAACATGGCA
>DAOVRY010000209.1 GCA_030633645.1 Pseudomonadota bacterium
CCGTGCCCAACTGCCCCACTAAAGGCCTTGTTGATTGTCTCACTGGCGTGGCTCCATCTGGCGGAGTGGCCAAAACATTCTCCTCGAGAGAGCTTAGCGAGAAACGTGGCTAGCACTTTCTCATAGATCTCCTTGGCACTATTGGACCTCTCGTTTGAGGGAATCACTAATTCCATCCAGGATCGAGATTCCAACACTTCCCATAATTTCGCAACGATTGCAGCCAACCCCAGCTCACGCTGTTATATTATAGCATTGTTGGTGAATTAAATTCTGACTTGATTGACCCGGCCCAATCTGGTATTTCTGGTGGCTAAAGAGGGGCATTGGTTCTGAAATTGCTTAGCTTTTCTCATACAGTTAGTTTTCTATTTCAAGTTCTTATCATTTTGGAATGCCACTTACAGCAGATGGAGTATTCAGTCCAAATCAGGAGACTTCAAGCGATCTCTGCACGAATGCTATCCAGTCCCCCTCAATCCTTTGAGTGCTGCTATTGAGCGGGGAATATGATTTTTACCTGGTTGGCTAAGACTGAGCCGAATTTTTTTTACCATATTTTTGAAAAGGGATTTTTTGGTCTAACAGAAAGCGGCACCGTGAAAGAGGCACGCTTCATAAAAGTAAGCCCAAGCCGCAGGGAAGATTCAGGATTTTGCAGTGTAGAGAGTTAATAGGGACGGTTTAGAAGGTGAGCCAAGCAAACCAATAACAGTATTTGGGAGATAGTCCCAGAGGAGTGTGTAGATCTGTGGAGGCATTGAGTCTGAAAGGAAAAGATATCTATTATTGGGAATTTCAATGCAATGAATTAACAGCCCACGTAGCATCGTCACGTATTGGCGCGGTCAGGGTGAGTATAGGCTTTGCCAGGCAAGAGGATTTTATTTCTGAACTGAAGACCCTAGCCCCAGCAGCCAAATTTTTTGAGGATTTCAAACCAAACGAGGCGCTGATTAGCACCCTGGAGGCTTACTTCAAGGGAGGTAAACCTCTCATGAATTTGCCTTGGGATATTGATGCTACTGCTTTCAGGCACAAAGTCTGGAAGAGGGTGTGCACGATTCCCTATGGTGAGACAAGAACTTATAAGGATATTGCGGCCATGATGGGTACCCCAAAGGGTGCACGGGCTGTGGGGCAGGCCTTGAATAAGAACCCTCTTCTTATCCTTATCCCGTGCCACCGGGTAGTTGCTGCTAATAACTTAGGTGGGTTTGGTTCAGGCATTGAGCTGAAAAAGTACTTACTGAGTGTTGAGCAGGGTTAACCCTTGTGCAAAACCCTACCAATCTAAGAAATAGGTTGTTCTTTTAGCAAAAACAGTGTAATAAAGGGAGCTTACAAGAAATGGAAGCCCGCTCCCGCCATCGCCTAGAGCTAAGGCGACTGGCGGGCTGGCCGCATTTTGTCAGAATAGGGTTATAAAAAGGTCTCAGGACAAGACAGGCTGTTGCCGAAATCCCTTTTCACTTTGTCTAAAACGTTTTTTTTCCGACTTGTTAGGACTCGCCGAGATTTGTTTGCAAAAAAGGTTTTAATGACCGCTCAAATGGATTTCTGTTTGGGCAACAGCCTGAAGAATCGCGACACATGCTTAACTGCCTTTTGATCTAGTATACGGGAGAATTCAGTATGCAACCTAAAACAGCTTACATCTTTCCTGGTCAGGGATCTCAATATTTGGGAATGGGGCAGGAATTATATGACAACTTTGAGATTGCTGCCTTTGTGTTTTATCGGGCCAATAGGGTACTCGATAAGGAATTTGAAAAGATCATATTTGGTAAGATACCGGACAAGCTGGCCAACCGGGTTAAGGTTCTGAAAACGCACCTAGATAAGCAAGTTCAGATTGCAACTTACATTACCTCCTGGGCCGCCTATTCGGCGTTTCGGGAAAGATTGAAGGATGAGAAACTGAGTCTTGATGCGGAGTTGATGGCCGGACATAGTTTTGGGGAATACACAGCTCTTACAGCGGCGGAGGCCATCAATTACGACACTGGTCTCCAGTTGGTCAATCAACGTCAACGCATTATGATCTCTTGCGCCAAAGATATTGATGGCGGCCTGGTGGCTGTTATCAACAAAAACAGGCCTATAACCCAAGAGGATGTCAAAAGCATTGGCTACTATGGTGGAAGAGAGGTTCTCTACATAGCGCTCTATAACTCCTCAATCCAAAATGTGTTTGGGGGCGTTAGCAAGGATCTTGGTGCAGCTAAGCAACTTCTCAAGGAATCAGAGTTTCGGGCTATAGATCTGCCGGTCTTGGGTCCATGGCATACCCCTCTTATGAATCCTGCCAGTGAACAGTTGCATAGTTATATTGAGGAACAGCAGATTCCTTTCAAAGAGGCTCAAGTGCGTATAGTATCAAACACACTGACAGACGATGATATCGATCCAAAAATCATTACCCAGCCGGATGATATCAAGAAAGAACTTATTAACCAGCTGAACCATCCTGTTTTGTGGTCCCAGACGATTAAGAAGATTGCTGAGGAATTCAGGATAAAACGAATAATCATCTTTGGTCCGGGTAAGATAACCCAAAAAATAATAAACGATGAATATTCTGACGTGAAAGTCTGCAGGGTGGAGGACTTACAGTCCTTGGAAGAAACAATTGAGGAGATAAAGCACCCTGGAAAGAAGATAGAAAAAACCCCCGAAAGTGAAGAACCTTCCAAGGAATGAATACAAGAAAGGCTTTTTTATGTCGTCTGCTTTGACGGTAGCTCGCTTGATCCTATCTTTTTGTTGAAGAGTTGCTCAAGGGCAATTTCATAATCCCGCGATCCTGGTATAAGTGATTTGTTATGGGAGAGTTGTTTAATAATCTCTTGCTCAGCCCTTTCAAATCTTTCATTTGTCTGAGTGATAATCTTGTCTATTAGCGTGTAAATCTCAAGGTCGGTTCCATACACCTCTATTACGTTGGGATCATTGATTATTACTTCCAGGATATATTGTGTGAGATAGAGAGCGTATGGATTTGGGCGAGGGACGATGGTTCTTATGGGGGCGATAAAGTACTTAAAGTCAAACTCATTACTCCTATAAGCCTTATTAAGCCCTTGCATAATAAGACCGGAAACCGCTTGCGGGTTTTCTGTCTCGATTATTTTGTTGAGGAGCAAGGCCTGGGTTAGTTTACTGTGGATCTCCGATAGCTTAAATTTGAAAAATCGGTCTCTCCTGAAGGATTCTCGTTTTTCCTTTCTTTCTAGCCTGTTAATTAATCTGTCGTGGACCCTCCCACTGTATCTGTATTTCATTGTTTGAGTCCCACTTTAGGCTTTTTTGAACATGCAGAGGATCTGACCAATCAATCTGGTAATGGCGGTAGTCCCTTTAATAAGGTTCTACTCCCCTCAGGCTCACGTTATAGTGAAACCTAACCTATTGATTTTTAAGCTTCTTGCAGAGTATGGGTATCTTTTTTTTTGGATTATGCCCCACAAAGTTTAGATTAGTGGGCGTTTCAAAATGGTTTATATAGATGGAGCCCATGATTCTAAGGCTTGGGGCGCAATAAACCATTTTGAAACGACCCAGTAAGGGGCC
>DAOVRY010000157.1 GCA_030633645.1 Pseudomonadota bacterium
CTGCGTCAAAGAGGCTATCCATCAAATAACCCAACAATTCCGGGCTCATATCATCTAGGTTCGATTCCAAGACTACAACCGTCTCTGACCTCTCTTTGTCAATATCACTTCCAATCAGAATACGTAATAGATTTGGCCGGTCAACCAGTGTTCTACTCCCCACGCCATAACCTATGCTATCTACTATCATGTGCGGCATCGGACCAAAGGAATAACAAAGCGAGGTAATCAGGGTAGCCCCCGTAGGCGTAACCATTTCAACATCCTGACCACTATGATAGATGGGGATACCCCTCAGAAGTGCTATGGTAGCTGGGGAGGGTACTGGGATCTTTCCGTGGGCACTGGCGATCATTCCGGTACCTACCGGAATTCTTGAGGTAAAGAGCTTCTCGATACCCAAGAGATTGATCCCTGCAACGGTAGCGACTATATCAACAATAGAGTCAAGAGCGCCAACCTCATGAAAATGTACCTCATTGGGTGAGATATGGTGTATTTTACCTTCAATTATCGCCAGTTTTTCAAAGACCTGAATAGAGCCTTCAATAACCGGGAGAGGGAGATCGCTATCTTTAAGTATTTCTTTTATATCATCTAGATGTCGGACCTTCTGGTCCTCTTCTTGTAAAGAGACAAAGAATCTTGTCCCAAAGATATTATTTCTTCCCTCTTTTGTTGCTGATATCTTGTAACCGCTGATCTTAAGTCCAGATAAGATCGTCTCAAGCTTCTCAAAAGGTAGACCGGCGTCCAGTAACGACCCAACAAACATATCCCCGCTTATGCCAGAGAAACAATCAAGATAGGCTATTTTCATATTAGGCCCTGTTCTCTCAGAGTCCCCGGGCCCTTTCTCTGGCTTCCTGCTTCGTTTTGCATTCAATACACAGGGTAGTAACAGGCCGCGCCATCAGTCTCTCATCTCCTATGTCTTTTCCGCATACCTCGCATACACCAAAGTGACCGTTATCTATTCGATCAAGGGCCTCTTTGATCTTTTCAATCAACTTTCTTTCCCTATCCCGTATTCTTAAGAGAAAGTTCCTGTCTGTCTCCAGGGCAGCCCTATCGGTCGGATCAGGGAAGGTATCCTTTGAATTGGTCATTCCATTGACCGTCTTAAGGGCCTCATCGATGAGCTCATCGAGCTGGTCCTGAAGCAAGCGCCCAAAATATTCTAATTTTTTCTGGTCCATTCGCTAAATCCTCAAATACATGTCATCTTGAGTTCTTTATTCCCCTTATTTTTTCCCAGATATCTCGATTCTTTCCTCTATGGGTCTGTTTTTCAAGTTCTTCAAATTCCATCAGCAACTCACGCTGTGTCTGGCTCAGATTGGTCGGTGTCTTGACCATAACCTGCACGAAAAGATCCCCTCGCCGCCTTGCCCGCCTAAGGCTTGGCATGCCACAACCTTTAAGCTTGATGATTTCGCCCGGCTGGGCCCCCTCTGGGATAACAACCTGTCTCTGCTCACTATCATCAATAACAGGGATGGAAATCTCAGTCCCTAAGGCTGCATCTACAAAAGATACAGCTATGTGGCACCTCAGATTATCCCCATCCCTCACGAAAAAATCATGCTCCTTAACGTAGATTACCACAAAAAGGTCTCCTGGTGGCCCCCCGTTTTCTCCATTCTCTCCCTCCCCCTCAATCCTTAGTTGCAAACCAGTATCCACACCGGGCGGTATCTTTACCAAGACTCTCTTTTCAGCCTTTACTCTCCCTTGACCTTTGCATCTGGTGCATGGGTCAACTATGACCTCACCGGTACCGCTACAGGTGGAACAAGTGGTTCTGATCTGAAAGAAAGCCTGAGAATGGACCGTTTCTCCTCTACCCTGACAGTTGGGGCAGATAGCAGGCTCGCTTCCTGGGGCAATACCACTGCCACCGCATGTATCACAAGACTCCCATTTTTCAAAAATGATCTCCTCTTCCTTTCCTGTGTAAGCCTCTTCAAGGGTCAACTCCAAATCGTATCTCAGGTCATTACCTCTTCTTACCCTCCTTCTCCTTGAACCCCTGCCCCCAAAACCAAAGAGACCGTCAAAAATATCTCCAAAGGCAGAAAAAATATCCTCAGAACCACCAAAACCGGTAAAGCCTGTCCCCCTCAAGCCCTCATGACCGTACAGATCATATATTTTCCTCTTTTCCCTATCGCTGAGCACCTCATAGGCCTCTGCGGCCTCCTTAAAATTCTCTTCAGCCTCTTTATCTCCCGGATTTCTGTCAGGATGATATTTCAGTGCAGTATGTCGGTAAGACCTTTTTATCTCATCCCCACCGGCATCCCGAGAAACACCAAGGATTTCGTAATAGTCTCTTTTGGTTGATATGACCATCAGGTTTTATCCACAGAATCCTCATCTTGAACACCGGGTATATTCCCTTCATCCGCAGCGCCTTCAGAGTCATCAGCTGGCTCATCAACTGCTGAATCATCGAGCAACAACTTTTCTACTGCTAATACATCCTCTGCTAAACCATCTGACAATAGATTAGTGCTTTCTCTCAGTCTCACCTTTCCTGCTTCAATCTCTCGTAAGGCACCCACTATCTCTTTGTTCGATGTAGGGATAAGAGGTTCCTTTCCTCTCCTCAATGCAATAACCCTCTTTATAACCAAATGTACAAGTTCAAATTTGTTGTAACCAAGCTTTAAACAATCTTCGATAGTAATTCGAGCCATTAAAGATCCCCCTTTGAAGAATTTAAATATAATAGTATAATTATTCGATGCTCAAACGTAAAGCCATTTCTTTTAATATATTAAAAATTTCCACCTCTACTAGATGTCTATATAAGCTAAGATCTTAAAATTTATGTCAAGCCTGCCCTGGCGCGACAGGATTGCAACAAGCTATTGTCAACGCATCCCAATGGAGGTGCAGACTATTGAGCTCTAATCCATGCGAGCCAAGTCTGGGCCAGGGTTTTTGGAATATTAAGTGATTCCTATTAGTTACCACGTGATGCCGGATGCCGGTCTCTGGATGCTGGATGTAACAAGGAATGCTTTTTTCTTTATCCAGCATCGAGCACCTGCCCGCCATAAGTCTGGCGGGCCAGCCCGCCGGACGGCGAGCGGGTCTAGCAACCAGCATCTCTACGCTTCACGCTGTGAAGTTGATAAACGCATACAAAGTCACCGGTTTGAGGCGAAGCTTCGCTAGATACTCATAAAATTTTATTCTGGAAAAGCAACCAATCCATTCGTTGTTTATAAAAATTCTATTTTATGGTATTCATACTCAATAACCCTAACTATCATACAGTATTATCGCAATACCTATTTTAGACTATGCTCGCCACCGCATATAGCAGTTCGGTCATAGGTATCGATGCCTATACCGTAGAAGTAGAGGTAGATATCTCGAGAGGTTTACCGTCTTTTTCCACCGTGGGTCTGGCAGAAGGAGCGGTCAGGGAAAGCAAGGAACGGGTAAAGGCAGCGCTCAAGAATTCTGGCTATGACTTCCCAGCTGATCGGATTACCGTTAACCTCGCTCCTGCTGATGTAAAAAAGGAGGGCAGTGCCTTCGACCTTCCTATAGCTGTCGGGATCTTGACAGCAACGGGTCTCATTCCACCTCTAGCATTGAAAGACTACCTCATTATGGGCGAGTTATCATTAGATGGGAGTGTGAGGCCGATTAGAGGCGCTCTCTCAATGGCCATAATGGCAAAGGAATTCAATCTGAAAGGAATTTATGTTCCTTCAGCAAATGCTGCGGAAGCAGCTGTGGTTGATGAGATAGCTGTTTATCCAACGAACACACTTTCTCAGTTAGTTGAATCATTGAATGGTATGGAATCGATAACCCCCTTTACCGTAGACAGAGACCCCTTGGGGAATCCATTGAGTTCTGATCTGGACTTTGCCGATGTTTGTGGTCAGGAAAACGTGAAAAGGGCTGTGGAGATTGCTGCGGCAGGTGGCCATAATCTCTTGATGATTGGTCCACCAGGCGCAGGAAAGACCATGCTTGCCCAACGGCTTTCCACTATCCTGCCGAGTCTTGCCTTCAACGAAGCCCTGGAAACGTC
>DAOVRY010000016.1 GCA_030633645.1 Pseudomonadota bacterium
CATCATACATCTGGTGATCAAACTTTTGATCTTTTGGTGCCCTTGGTATCCAATCTAATGCCATAATTCTTCCTCCTTTTATTAAGATTAAAAGTTAATTTACATTACTAACCCAGACAAGCCGGAACCAAAAAAATCTGCCACAAAGGCAGAAAGACACAAAGGATATATTTACTATTCTTTCTTCGCGGCTTGGTGTCTTAGCGGCAAGAAAATTTACCTTTCTGCCATAAAAAGAATGAGATTTGTTTCTAAAATATCAAAAATCAGGCTCCAAGACAATCCGTTTGAAAGGAGCCACCTTGTGAGCCTCCTCAAAGGTTTCTGCTATGGTGCTCATTGGACGAGTTTGCACAAACTCTTCCATATTAATCCTTCCATTCAGGGCCATTTCCAAGACTATTGGATAGTATTCAGGCAAACAACCCCATGTGCCTATAATCTCGGCATCAAATGCCATCAGTCGACCTATGGCATATTCTGTCTTGGCAAGGCCAAAACCGACTACTATCAATTTCCCGGTAAAACCAAGCAAGCTCAAGGCTATTTCCTGACCTGGCTTTGTCCCTGTCACTTCATATATCTTCCAGCCAAAATTTGGAAGACCGTGCTGTTTACATACATTCCTGAATTCTTTCGATACAGCTTTTGCATCCTTATCCGTAGAGTTGATAACAAAATCGGCACCAAATTTCAATGCCCTGTCTAGTTTCTCTTGATTACGTGCTATTCCAATTACAGTCTTTGCGCCTAATGCCTTTGTAATTTGTCCCTGGTATTGGCCAACACCACCTGTAATGCCTACGACTACAACATTGTCACCTGGCTGTAAATCCGCCCTCTTAGCAGCCTGATAGGGAGTAGTAGCCGCATCTGCTATAACGGCAAAGTGAGATAGAGGAATGCCGTGTCTGTCTTTAATTTCACAAAGATCTATGCTCGGCACTGGGATATGACTCGAGAAACCACCATACACCCCAAGACTGTTACCGGGCATGAGTTGCTTCAAGCATCTATTCCCTCTTCCCGTTTTGCAGAGCATACACTGACGGCAGGGCATTACTGCAGGGATAATTACCTCCTTCCCGATCCAGCTTTCATCTCCAGCCACCACAGTACCTGCAATTTCATGACCTAATGTCAGGGGAGGCTTGTTTACATTAGGAACGCCATCATAAAAAAATCCCAGGTCAGTGTGGCAAACCCCGCATCCTGCTATTTCAACCAAAACTTCACCGGGTTTTAATTCAGGTACCGGTATCTCAGTCTTTTCCAATTTGCCTGGGGTTACCGCTCCTGTTTCTTTGTCCCGTGATGTAGGTTGAACCATCTGCCACGTCTGGATCTTATCTGGTATTTCTGCCATTTTTATCCTCCTTATTTTATGGGTTTATTGTGTTTGCTATCTCCACTGGTCACTCATTGCTGTTCTAACTTCAGGAACTTTAGTTCACTTTACTCACTTTAGCTCACTTTAGGCACTTCTTCCTCCTAGATCATCCCGTAACCACCATCAACACACAGGAGCTGACCGGTGATATAGCCAGCGTCGTCTGAGCCTAAAAAGACAAATGCTGGAGAGATGTCATCGGGTTCAGCAAAACGTTTGAGCAATATCCTATTCATATATATCTCTTTGAGCTTTTCATCGGTCCGTATCTTTTCGGTCATATCGGTGGCCACAATACCCAGGCAAATAACATTTACACATATGTGATACCGTGCGAGCTCCCGTGCCGCTGATTTGGTGAAGCTTAAGAGCCCTCCCTTTGCCGCACTATAGTTTATCTGACCCACAGTGCCTACAATACCAGCTACTGAGGTTACGTTAATGATCTTCCCCTTGTTTTGCTCCTTCATATGCCTTGCAGCAAATTGGGTACAGAGAAAGGCGCCTTTGAGGTGAATGTCCAATACCTGATCCCATTGATCTTCACTCATTTTGAGTAACATCGCCGGCCTACTAAAGCCCGCATTATTAACCAGAATATCAAGGTCACCAAACTCCTCGATTCCCTTTTGAACCAATGCCTCAGCATCAGCAGGCTTGGCCACATCCGCCTTAAGGAGAATAGCCTTGCTTCCCATTTCCTGGATTGCTGCGACCACTTCTTCACCTGCAGCCTGATTGGATGAATAGTTAACCACAACACTGGCACCCTCCTTAGCGTAGGCCAATGCTATAGCTCTACCGACACCCCTGCTGCTCCCGGTTACTAAAGCAACTTTTCCTTTCAGTTTCACCTCTGCCTCCTTGTTTATTCATAATTACATAGCTATATTGTAACTACATCATAGTTACTTATTTCTGTCAATACTTTTTTTCAATTGAGGCATTCGGATTAATGAGTTAGTTTACTCAAAAATAAAAAACTACACCCATTTGTGCATAGGTGTAGTTTTTGATTTGCGTCTATCACCCACTATTAGTAGGGAAAACTACTCATAGCAGCCTTCCTTTTATGGTTTGTGAAATCTCAAGGGCTACTCAGATAGCTCCCTACCGTCTCTCCCTTAGCATTTCCCTGGCAATAATCAGCCTCTGAATCTGGTTGGTGCCTTCAAAAATCTGGGTCAGCTTTGCATCCCGAAACAGCCTTTCTACCGGATAATCCTTCATATAGCCATAGCCACCAAAGATTTGAACAGCATCTGTTGTAATCTTCATGGCCATGTCACTACAGAAGCATTTGGCCATCGATGCCAATTTTATGTTCGATTTCTTTCTATCGTGTTGTTTAGCAGCCTCTATCATAAGGCTCCTGCCCGCCTCTATCTGCATGGCTGCATCTGCAAGCATAAAACTGATGGCTTGACGTCCAATCAAGGCCTTTCCGAATGTCTCCCTTTCGCAGGCATAATCAAAAGACAAATCAAGGGCTGCCTCTGCTATGCCTAAAGCCAGAGCAGCAATGCTTGGTCTCGACATATCAAAGTCCTTCATGGCGATGACAAAGCCCTCCCCCTCCTGCCCGAGCCTATTGTCTTCACTGACAATCACATCCTCCAGGATAACCTCAGTTGTATTACTGGCCCTGAATCCAAGTTTATCCTCCGCTTTTCCAACCGACACCCCCTCTTGGTCCCTCTCAACTACAAAAAAGGTAAGCTCCTTTTCATCGGTCTTGGCCAGCACCGTGTAGAGAGACGCAACTCCTCCGTTTGTTGAAAAGCACTTATTCCCATTCAAGATATACGTACCATTTTCTTTTTGTGCTTTCGCCCGTATTCCTGCCACATCAGAACCTGCATACGGTTCGGTTACCAGGTAAGCGATGAGCTCGTCACCTTTTGCAAGGCGAGGAAGAAAGCGATCTTTCTGGCTCTGGTTTCCTGCTGCTATTATGGGAAAACTTCCAACGGCCTGAATAATAAGCAGTAGTGCTGAAGAGGCGCATGCCTTTGCTATCTCCTCAACACACAGGCAGAACATAAGAGTTTTATCCTCTTCAAGTCCACCGTACGATGGCGGAAGAAATATCTGCAAAAGACCCATCTCGGCAAAAAAGCGAGCAATATCCCATCGAAAAACGCCCTCCCGGTCAATCTCAGCAGCAATTGGGGCAATCCGGTCCTTTGCCAGCTTCTTTACATTATCCACAATAATCCTTTGCTCATAGTTAAGCTCATCGAAAATCATTTATGAGAACCTCCCATAGTGGTTGAAAAAATCGTAATCGTTCACCGTTCAGGGTTCAAAGGTTCAGAGATTGTATGTTCACCGCATAAATCTGAGTTTTGCACAATGTTGTGGGAAAATTCGATTCGAAGACAAACTCGGATTTTTCGTTTTCTTCAATACGCAAAAGGTTCTTGCACTGAAGCTGATGGTAAACTTTACGTGACGTTAGATCAAAAATACATAACAAATGCTGAGTTTCATAACCCTGAAACCCGCCTGCCATCCGTCGGGCAGGGGTGAACTCTGAACCCGTGAACGCTTACAAAAAATCAATAGCACTTCGTTTTTCAATAACCGCCTATTGATTCTTTCGTGATCGGTTATCTGCCTGAGAGAAAATAGGAGCGTTGTCGTAAAGATCCATAAAGATGTTATTTTTACACCATTAGACATATTTTGTCAAAAAAACTGTCAAAGCCATAAGCAGAAGTCTTCTCCTTTGCCGTAGAATACCCCAGCCAACGCAAAAGACTCTCCTAAACTAAAGGATTTGCCTTTGACCTAGCGAAGCTCTGCCTCAAACCGACGAGCCGAGAAAAATCATATTCCATTAATTGAGACGAAGCGATGTTGGTTTCGTCTAAGGTTATACGGTTGCGCTGCTGGTTTCGTGTGACGTTAACCGTTAACCGTTTCGAGCTGCGCAACCGCAACCGTTTTACGATCCCAATTATCCTTTGCGCTTCAGTGGTATTAGAAAAACTTGACATAAATTTTAAGATCTTAGCTTATATAGACACCTAGTATGTTCCTCAAGAGAGATCGCCCCAAGTTATAGGGCAGTTGAGTGTGACAACAGGTTGGGCACAAGAACGTGGAGTGATGAGGAGGCCACCCAGAGCATTTGAAAGAAGTTTATTCACTCAAGAAAGCGGGTTGAGATGAGATGCACAAATTCTGCACCGATCTCAAAGAAAAGGTGGCCAAGTGAGGATTTGGAGGCATGGACTATCAACAGGAATGGGGAACGACCTGGCTTAGCGACTCAGATTATTTTTGATATAGGTAACGATATCATCGGTATAGGTCCCAGGGCCAAAGATCTCGGCTATACCTATTTTCTTGAGACCTGGTACATCCTCCTCAGGGATAATGCCCCCTCCAATAACCAGAACATCATCTACCCCCCTTTCCTTTAAAAGCTCCATTATCCTCGGAAAGAGAAAGTCATGGGCACCTGAGAGGATACTCAAGGCAATGACATCTACATCCTCTTGGATCGCTGTCTCAACTATCTGCTCCGGACTCTGCCGTAAACCGGTGTAGATTACCTCCATTCCCGCATCCATCATAGCGCTGGCAATAACCTTTATTCCCCTATCATGGCCATCAAGGCCCGGCTTAGTGGCCAGAACCCTAATCTTTCTATTACTATCCATGGTGATTTAACCCCCAATAGTAAACAAAGTGACTAAAGTTTCAAGTGCCTAAAGTGACTAAAGTTATTTCTTTCCGATAGATGAAAAGATGGCGAGCAGTTCACTGCACTCATCATATTCAGATTTTGCCTTCTCCCAGGATAACCACTTTGCATCTACAATTACTTCTATCCAATATTGCGTTTCGCTGGCTTCACTTTCACAGATCTTAATCTTATTTTTGAAATCTGCTTTGCTTCTGGCTCGATTGGCTTTTTACCCTGTTAAATAAGATTTGAGTCTCCTTTTCAAAAACATCTTCCCATGGTGAGTTTTCAGATATTTTTCTCGTTTTGATGTATCGCTTTGATCAAGACAAGCTTCATAATATATAATTTTGAATGGTCCCTTAATTATTGTCGATTCAATGAAGCCATTGTTATGTTGCTTTTACCCAGTTAAATAATATTTTAAATTTGTGATCAAATTTAAAATATTAATGCTTTGCATTATTTAACCGGGCAGGTCTTAGCTTGAGGTTCTTAGTAAAGCCTGTATAAAAATCCATGTCCTTCATGCTCTGCAATGCATATGTGTAATACAAGTTAACCTCAAGCTATTTAACAGGGCAGGGTTTGCGCCAATAGAAGTACCGGATTTTGTGATCTGATTCCTTATTGCCATGCCCTCTGGCGTACTGGGCAAGGTAGATGACAGCGGAATTATGCTCACAGCGAATTTTCGGGTCCGCTTTTCGAGTCCTTTTGAGAATTCCTTATTATCCATCATTTTAGTCACTTTAGCTCACTTTATTCACTCCCCTAACAACACCTATAACGGAAGAACCTTTCTATGTGTCCACTACCAAATGAAGTAGTTTAAGCACAATAATCAACTGACCTTAGCCAATGGTGCTGACTGGTTGATATTCACCAAAAACACCCCTTAGTTCGTCACAGATCTCTCCCAGGGTGGCGTAGGCCTTGACCGCATCCAGAATAACGGGCATCAGGTTGTCCTTCCCCTGTGCAGTCTTTTTTAAATCACCCAGTACACCCTTTACCTTACTATTATCCCGTTCTGACTTGAGCTTTTCTAGCCCTTCCATCTGAAAAATCCTCACACCAGGGTCCACCCGGAGAAGATCCTTTGGAGGTTTTTCCTCTATCTGGAACTTGTTTACACCAACTACCACCCTCTCCTCTTTCTCGATTTCTCTCTGGTACCGATATGCACTGTCCTGGATTTCCCTTTGGATGAAACCCTTTTCAATGGCAGCTGCTGCTCCACCAAGGTCATCGATCTTATCAATGTAGTTCTGAGCCCTCTCAAAAATCTCTTCTGTCAACGCTTCCACAAAGTACGAACCGCCTAAGGGGTCTACCGTGTCAGTGACACCCGACTCATAGCCAATAAGCTGCTGGGTTCTCAGGGCAATCTGAACCGCCTCCTCACCCGGCAAACAGAAGGCCTCATCCATGGAATTGGTATGGAGCGATTGTGTGCCGCCCAAGACCGCAGCAAGCGCCTGAAAGGCAACTCGTACTATGTTATTCTTTGCCTGCTGTGCCGTGAGCGTACAACCAGCGGTCTGGGTATGGAACCTCATCATCATTGACCGAGGATCCTTGGCCTTGAATCTTTCTCGCATAATTTTTGCCCACAGCCTGCGTGCAGCCCTGAACTTGGCAATCTCCTCTAAAAAATCAAGGTGGGCGTTGAAAAAGAAGGACAGACGCGGTGCAAACTCATCCACATCCAGACCAGCATTAATGGCTGCCTCAACATAAGCAATGCCATCGGCCAAGGTGAAGGCAACCTCTTGAACCGCTGTTGAGCCAGCCTCCCTGATATGGTATCCGCTAATGCTGATCGTGTTCCATTGGGGAACCTCTTGTGAGCAAAATGAAAAGATGTCTGTGATAATCCTCATAGAGGGCTGAGGCGGAAAGATATATGTACCCCGGGCAGAATACTCCTTGAGGATATCATTCTGAATGGTTCCCCGCAAGTCCTTTGAGGATACACCCTGCTTCTCGGCTACGCCTATATACATGGCCAAAAGCACAGCCGCGGGGGCATTTATGGTCATTGAGGTACTCACCTTATCCAGGGGGATCTGGTCAAAAAGTATTTCCATGTCTTTCATCGAATCGATAGTTACTCCAACCTTTCCCACCTCCCCCTGAGCCAGTGGGTGGTCTGAATCGTATCCTATCTGGGTAGGGAGATCAAAGGCTACTGAAAGGCCAGTCTGGCCGTGCTCTAAGAGGAACCGGTATCGCCGATTTGTATCCTCAGCCGTAGCAAAACCGGCATATTGCCTCATGGTCCACAATCTTCCCCTGTACATGGTAGGTTGAACGCCTCTGGTAAAAGGGTACTCCCCTGGCAAACCGAGGTCTCCCATGTAATCAAAATCAGGTGCATCAAGAGGCGTATATACCCTCTTTACCGGAATACCCGAGGTATTGACAAAATCATCTTTCCGCTCAGGTCTCTTTGCTAAAGTCCGTTCAATCTTTTCAGACCATTTTCTGTATTCTTCGTTTATTTCCTTAATCTTCCCGTCCTCAAACATTCTCTGGGCCTCCCTCCTCTTCCTCATCCAGCAAGTGCAATAAACACACCTGCGGCCACGACTGTCCCGATAACACCTGCCACATTAGGACCCATGGCATGCATGAGCAAGAAATTTTTCGGATCAGCTCTTGCACCCACCACCTGACTTACCCTGGCAGCCATAGGAACGGCAGACACACCTGCAGAACCGATCAGCGGATTTATCTTTTCCTTGACAAAGAGATTCATAAATTTTGCCAACATTATACCAGCTGCCGTTGAGAATGCAAAGGCCACGAGCCCCATAATGAATACAAAAATAACCTGCGGTTTCAAAAAACTCTCTGCAGACATGGTGGCCCCAACGCTGATACCTAACAGAATGGTGACGATATTCATGAGTTCATTGGCCGCTGTGTCTGCGAGCCTCCTTACAACCCCGCACTCTCTAAACAGGTTTCCTAACATAAACATGGCCATGAGAGGTGCAGAAGCTGGAACAATAAGGCAGATAACCAGTACGGTCACCAAGGGGAAAAGGATCTTCTCCTTCTTTGAAACGGGCCTCAATTGCCTCATCTTGATTTTCCGCTCCTTCTCAGTAGTGAGAAGTCTCATGATAGGGGGCTGAATAATGGGAACTAGAGACATGTAGGAGTATGCTGCAACAGCTGTCGCTCCCAACAGATGAGGAGCAAGGTGCACGGTTGTGTAGATAGTGGTCGGGCCATCAGCCCCGCCAATGATACCTATTGAACACGCCTCCGGTATGTTAAAGCCCATCAAAAGGGCTCCGAAAAACGAAACGTAAACCCCGAATTGGGCCCCAGCACCTAATATGAGGGTCTTAGGATTGGCAATCATAGGTCCGAAATCGGTCAGAGCACCCAAACCTAGAAAGATAAGCGGGGGAATTACCTCCCACTCTAATCCGTAATGGTAAAATTTCCACAAAAGCCCTTCCCCTTCCTCCATAAGAGAGGTGAGGGGTAAATTTACAATCAATATACCAAAACCGATAGGTACTAAAAGGAGCGGCTCGTAGTTTTTTGTTATAGCCAGATAGATAAACAAAAAGGCAATGAGCCACATAACCAGGTTGCCAATGGTTAGGTTCGCAACACCTGTTGTCATAATCATATCGGACATAATCCACCCTCACTGACTAATCTTTGTTACTATTCAGCCACAAATTATCACTAATTATCACG
>DAOVRY010000049.1 GCA_030633645.1 Pseudomonadota bacterium
CATGCAAAGCATGAGTACAAAGAGCTTACTTGCGAAATAGTGTAAAGACCACAGTATATTCCGGACAAGTCGCGCCAGGGCAGGCTGGCATGTCAAGATGCGGTGATGGAAAGTGAGGCATTCATAAGCAGTGAAAACAGTTGCATATCCAGATCCCGTCGCACCAGGGCAGGCTTGACACAAATGCTAAGATCTTAGCTATATGGACACTAGTTCGAGCCCTGCAACAACCGCCGGGCAATCTGAGACTCGGGTGATTCGGGATATTTTCTGCAGATGATCATCAGGCATTTTTTACCTTTCTCGGACATCCCCCCTTTTAGGTACGCTCGTGCCAGGTTTAGTATTCCAGTTGGAATCTTCTGCAGATTCGGGTGGTTCTGCAAGAGCACAGCCATAATATTCTCAGCCTCTGGAAGATAGCCATGCACGGTGAAAATCGAGGCGATACTGAATAAGAGATCTAAACTGAGCCGTGGACGCTTCGAGATGTGGCAATACTCCTTGTAGGTATTGTACAGTGTCTCAGGTGTATCTGTGTCATAACTGAGATGGCGAAGCAATCTTGACGCTGTTTTATGGAATTTTTCCCCTCCTGGGTCCAATTTGTCGATGTTGAAAAGGTGTGTTAGAGCGTCACGGTTTTCGGGGTCAATTTCAAGAACCTGGTCTAGAAGGGGCCGGGCACCACTCATATCGAGCTTTGCTATCCGCTGGAGCGCGTCTTCAAGAAGGGCGGGAATTTTTTCTTTATGGTCTTGCTCAAATACCTCTTTATCTACCCATCCCAAGAATCTCAAGTTGAGGTACCCAAACAAGGCACCACTTACCAGGCCTCCCAAGTGGGCCACGTAAGCGATGCCCTGGTAACTCCCAAAGTATAGCTGGAAAATCTCATTCCCGATCCACACAGGAAGCAGAACAATTGCAGTGACTTGAGCGTAGTTGAAATAAAAACCTAACGAATAGAAGATCTTGATCTTTGTCCTTCCATAGGCTACGGCGTATGCACCCATGAGGCCAGCGATGGCCCCGGATGCCCCAACAAGAGGGACTGTGCTATCCGCATATACCAGGGAGTAAAGGCCTACCGAAAGAACTCCGGTAAGAAGATACAGCAGCACGTACAACACCCTCCCGTATCCTAATTCAAGCACGCATCCGACAAGCCACAAGAACACCATGTTTCCTAAGATATGCATGAAATTCCCATGGATAAACATATAGGTAAGGGCTGTAGTGAAGTTCGCGTATGCGGGTTTAAAGCCATAACGGACACTGAAAATCTTAGACAGCAGTGCTTCATACCGGGCCTTGAGGTTTTTCCAGGTGTTGTACGTTTCCTCCTCAGGAGTGATAATCCTGTCGCTACGCAACTGTTTAAGAAAAGCCTCATCTCTTTGCATTTTGGTATAGAGGCTTTTCATGGCCTTCTTATCTAAATCTTTTTTTCCCTGGAAATCGGGCCTTGTCTCATCTCCATCGTGCGTTTCCAAATAGGCTTGATATCTGGTTACCTCTATCTTAGCTAGCCCTGATTCAAAGTAGAATTGTGCAGCCTCACGGTATCGTTTGTTATCGCCTGCCTGCAAAATGAAGAACACAAAGCAGTTTATTAGAATAATGCCAATGGTAATGAAGGGGGGGTTTCGTTTGCTGAGTTTAGCGCTCAGAGGGATGATAAGCATGGAAATTCCCTGTACCTGGGTTCATCGTTTGACGAGCTTTCTTCTTATTAATCGGTACGTTCCTTATTTTTCTAAAGCTCTCTCACCAAGCTGGGAGAGCGTGGGGAACGCTCACAAGAGGGTGGCAAATAAAGGTGCTCACGGCTGAGCGTGAGCTTGAAAAGCGAGACAGGGTATGATCTGCCAAAAGGATAATATCGGATTGTGGAACGTGAGGATAGGAAAAAATGGCGTTTTGATTATGGCTTTAGCTCCGTAAATATGCTGAAGCCCTTATGCAACCACAATTTCCACCAAGAGGGCGGGGCTTTTCGTCAGTTCCGAGGCTCCCGGGTTGGTCTTTTCAGCTACTTACTAGCGGGGGATTTTTGCCCCCTCCGCATTCCCTTCGACAGGCTCAGGGCTGCGGTTTCCCCCACTGATAAGTACCGAAAAGACAGCACCCTCCCACCAGTCACTTCCGAAAAGCCCCGCCCTCTTTAGGATAAGGATCAGCTAAAAGGACCTAAAGCAATAATCAGTTACCTTTTTAAACAACAAACAACTTCTCAACGCCGAAAAATTCCGAGGCAAGAAAAGGGAATTACCGTTTCCTTGATCGTTTTGTGCTGTTACCCGCAGAGAGGCCTCGGGCTGAATGTCTCAGCAAAACTGCAAGCAATGCAGTCGGTCCTATGTGGTAGATTGGAGTACAACCAGGGCATCTGCAGCTATGGGGTGGCTGCCGGATATGATAACAGGGTTGATATCTATCTCTTTTATGGTGTCGTTGGTTAGACCGATGTTTCCAACATTGATTAACATCTCTGACAAGATATCCCTGTCAACAGGTTCCATGCCCCTGACAGCATCGAGTATCTTATGGGCCTTGATTTCATTCATCATTTCGAGGGCATCTCTTTTCTCTAGAGGTGCAAGGCGAAACGACACATCCCTCAAAATTTCGGTGAATATACCCCCGAGACCAAACATGACGCATGGTCCAAACTGGGGATCCCTAATCAACCCGATAACCAATTCTCTTCTTCCCTTTACCATCTCCTGGACGAGGACAGCACCCGTATTGCCATTCATGCCAGACATAATATCATTGAAGGCATTCAATGCCTCGGTATCGTTTCTGACATCTATACGGACGAGTCCTCTTTCTGTCTTGTGACTTATTTCCGGAGAACATCCTTTCATTACCACTGGATAACCGATTTTTTGGGTTGCAGGAATAAGATCACTACTGGTTTCAACCATTGTTTCCCGTGTAACCGGGATTTGGTAGGAGGCCAGAACGATCTTGGATTCATACTCCGAAAGTGTGGTTCTCCCTTGTTTGAGGGCCTTGTTGAGAATATCCATTTGATCTCCTTTATTCATTTCAATATCGGGAACCCCGTCCTCTGGGCCAGGTCACAGTCCACTGGCTCTACCTGAAAGGCCTATCTAATTCGACCATGCCCGTTTTCTTAAGGCCATATCCGGTGGAATTTATTTTGAGATATGCCCTTTCAAAAAGGTCATGGTCTTCATCTAACACCCCTTTGGGGTCTAATCAAAGCCAGGGCCTCTGGGCCCGGATTATTTACTTCAACAGATTCCGAGCCATAATGATCTTTTCGATTTCTGTTGTCCCCTCATAGATCTCGGTGATCTTGGCGTCCCTGAAGAGTCGCTGGACCTTATACTCAGCCAGATAGCCGTAGCCTCCATGCATCTGAAGGGCCATATCCGTGCATTTC
This sequence comes from Pseudomonadota bacterium, assembly GCA_030633645.1. Classification (GTDB taxonomy): domain Bacteria; phylum Desulfobacterota; class DSM-4660; order Desulfatiglandales; family B25-G16; genus JADFWK01. The sequence goes on from DAOVRY010000049.1 coordinate 3,419, forward strand.
ACCGCCATCTGGCCACAGAAGGATTTGGCCGCAGCAATGAGCTTGTGGTCAATGGTGCCCTGGTCGATTCGCCAGGCTGCTTCGTAGACCAGGTTTCTGCCGGCCTGTATCCAGGTAAACATGTCAGCGATCTTGAACTGGATGGACTGGAAGGAGGCCAGCGGGGCATTAAAGGCAATGCGTTTTTTCACGTGCTGGATGCTCTCCTCTAAGGCACCCCGCGCTGTGCCCACCGCCTGAGCAGCCACCACCACCCGATCGAGATTGAACAGGTGCATGGCCTCGGCAAACCCATTTCCCAGATCTCCGACGAGGTTGGAGCAGGGCACCCTGACGTTGTTGAATGAGAGCTCAGCCGTGTCAGAGGCTCGAATACCGAGCTTTCCAGTTAAGTGACTTGCCTCAAAGCCATCCCGATCAGTTTCCACCATGATCATGCTGTGCCGGCGGTGGCGGTCAGGGTTATCGGGGTCGGTTTGCACAAAACAGATGAGGTAGTCTGCCCGGTCTCCATTGGTAATAAACATCTTGGAGCCATTGATGACATATTCGTCATTCTCCCTGATAGCTATTGTGGTAGTGGCGCTCGCCAGGTCAGATCCTGCATCCGGTTCTGTGAATGCACTTCCTATCACAGCCTCACCGCTAGCCAGGGGCGGGAGGTAGCGCTGCTTTTGCTCCTCTGAGCCGAATTCCTGCACGATTTCCGCTCCGTAGGAGGAGATCAGGATGGCCACCGCGATACCCGGGTCAACAGCCGAGAACTCTTCAAAGATGAGGCAGTACTCCATAAGGCCCATGCCAAGGCCCCCATACTCCTCTTTGATGAATGTGCCGACGAACCCCAGCTCAGCTGCTTTTTTGTGCAAAGCCTCATCAAAGGTCTCGTCTCGGTCAAACTCTTCTGCTCGGTCAGGAAACTCTCCTTGTGCAAACTCTCTGGCTGCGCTGACGATATCCTTTTGTTCCTTGCTCAGCTCGAAATTCATGGTTCATCATCCTTTTTTTGCTTCAAGTATCTTGTCTTTTAAAACCGGTACGATCTTGAACAGGTCATCGACAATACCATAATGGGCAGTCCTGAAAATGGGGGCTTTCGGATCCTTGTTTACAGCAATAATGGTACCTGCCCCACTCGTTCCGGCCATGTGCTGGAATGCCCCGCTGATTCCAATTGCTATATAGACCTTGGGGCTGACTGATTTTCCGGATGTGCCAACCTGCAAGTATTTAGGCAGCCAGTTCTTGTCAACAATCGGCCTGGAGCAGGAAACAACTCCGTTGAGTGCCTCAGCAAGTTCTTTGATGAGGGCGATATTCTCTTCCTCTCCGATACCCCTTCCAACAGAGATAAGAAGCTCTGCCTGGGTTATGTCCACATCGCCTGCGGCGGTTTCAACGAATTCGACAAACGCTTTTCCCGGTTTGATATCTGCTAAGGGAAAATCTTTTTGGACTTTTTGTGCTTGCCGGTCGCCGATCTTATCTTTTGGGAACACGCCAGATCGTATGGTAATGAGACATCCTCGAGTCTCTGCAAAGGAGACATTGGCGAAGATTTTTCCGTTGTACATCTGTCTCTGGGCCATAAATCTACCATGTTCAGACATGATATCGATACAGTCTGTAACAAGGGGCAGTCCTGTCTTGATGGAGAGACAGGGAGCGAGTTCCATACCCCAGGATGTGCTGCCGATAAGGATAAGAGGCGGTTTCGTCTCTTCTATGAGTCCGGCTATAATTTCTTTGGAGAACTCTGCATTAAAATTCTTAAGCCGCTCATCATCATATATGATTAAATGGTCTGCCCTATCGGAAAGATCTTCGGCAATGGAGCTCACCTCATGGCCAAGCAGAACAGCAGTAACGGTGTGCGATAGCTTTCCAGCGAGTTCACCAGCCTTCCACAGCATCTCAAAGGTTATATCCCTTATTTCACCAAGCCTGTGTTCAACAATAACGAATATATCGCTCATTATTCCATCACTCCTTTCTTGGTTAGAATCTCAACAAAATCACCAGCGATCTTATCTGGATCTCCAGTGAGCATCTGAGCTCCTTCAGTTTCCGGAGGTAGATAAACCTCTTCAATAATGGCCCTGGGAGCCAGCTCCTCGTCAGATATGCCTAACTCAGCAAGATCCATGACCTTGAGCTCCTTTTTGGCCGCTTTCCTGATACCCAGGATTGAGACATACCTCGGCTCGTTGATGCCAGTCTGAATCGTTATGAGGGCAGGGAGGTCTACGACGGAAACCTCGCCAAGACCGCCTTCAAGTTCAGATGTGGTCCGGACCTTTCCATCCTCAAGCTCGATAGCGGTAACCATTGAGGAGTGATTTAGATTTAATTCCTCTGCCATCATTATGCCAACCATTCCGTAGCTGTCGTCATCGGCCAGGACCCCAGTGAACACGAGATCATGCGGTAAATCCTTTACTACCTGGGAGAGGATCTTTACGATTCCAAAGCTATCAAACTTGCTCATATCTCCTGCCTCAACCCTGATTGCCCTGTCAGCTCCCATGGCCAAGCACCTTCTTAAGACCTCCTCATCATCCTCATTGCCTACGGTAATGGCTGTAACAGTGCCGCTGTGCTTTTCTTTGAGCAGAATAGCCTCTTCAACTGCATAGTTATCCCAATCATTCAAAACAAAGGCGAGCTGGTCTTTTTTCACCCCCTTTTTCTGTGCATCAATGACGAGATCTACCTCTTCTGTAAGAGGAACCCTTTTAACACATACAACAATATCCATTTCCTATCCCTCCTGTTTCAAAAAGTTCAAATTTAATCACATTAAACCAACAGCTAAGCTGGTGGTGCAAGCTTTGCTATGCAGGTAAGTGAGTTCAGTCATGCGGCTATAACAATCTCTCGCCCGCTCCCCTTCGACTTGGCTCAGGATCGCTCGAGTTCACAGACCCGCCCGCCTCGCGTTGCGAAGCATTGCGGGCAGGGTTCACAGAGAGGGATTTTCTGTTTGTGGTGAAGGTGCAAGCAACAATATAAACCCTGCGCGAAGCGCTGTGGTTTGAGCTGAATCCTCCTC
>DAOVRY010000227.1 GCA_030633645.1 Pseudomonadota bacterium
AATCGGTTGATCTACCAGGACTTCCCCAACGATTGGGACAAATACCGCTTGTCCTACGTAGTTCACCAGCCAAAAGCGTTAGAGGCAGAAACTATATACATAGCAGATAATTATATCAAAAATCGATTATACTCTTTTCCCAGCTATCAGTACAGAATCATAAAATCATCATTGAGCCTAAAAAACCTGACTAACTTCTTTGCCAGTTACAAATTTAATAAAGCGCTCAAAAAAGGTTGGCAAAATTCGCACTATTACCAAAAATATCCTATCGAGTTCAACGCAATTGACTCCTGACAATTAGAAAACTCGTTGTTCATATTGATAGGCCAAAATACCCTTGTCCAGCCCTTCGCTTCAGTTCCTTTTGCCTTCTAGTTTGACAGTCAACGAGCCCTTCCCGGACACCTGAAATGACGTTTTGCTTGCTCCCGCCCAGTGAAAATTCCACTCCGATCGGTGAAAAGAGCTTAAATGGTGCGGTGCCCTAGATGAATAAATTTTCCTCCTCTGGAGTTTTCTATGGCATGGACAGCGGGGTACAAACAAAGGATGAGAAAAAAATGAGGGAACACCTGGATAGAAAAACAGGAGCTGGAATTTCTTGGTTATGCGTTACTTATAACTGATCCTGAATCTCTTCTGCACGTATTCCATGTATTCGTTCCCGTACCGGACATTCAAGATCCATAACTGATATTGCTTTTCATAAGGCACATTCTCGGCCTCGACATAGTTGGAGGGATAAAACAAAACAGGGACCCTTTCCATGTTATAGACGCTGGTCAATTGTGCAATAGCAGTGGAGAGCACATTCCAGGGCAGGTCTTCAGGATTGGTCACCAGAACAGTGATACAGTTCAAAAGTTCAGAAAGATTGATTCCCAGATTTGACCGATTAACAATTAAAACAGCATTCAGGTCATCCTTATGGGTTAGCGAGTAAGTCGTCCGGTTCCGCAAAAAACCTAACCGGCTGTAAAGTTCTTCTAGTGATTCACCCCCAGAATCCTCTTGAGTCAGACCAAAGGCATCCAGAAGCAGGCCTCCGGAATAATGACTGTAAAACCGTTTCAGATCCCATAGGTCAAGTTTTGAGCTTTCCCTCAGCGACCAACCTTCCGGGAGTTTCATACCGAGAGACAGTCCTGTATAGGGAAGATAGGAAAAGAGATCCATAGAGCAACCACGCGGATTATTCAGGGCTCTGGCAAAACTACCGAAAACTCGATCAGGGAAATTCTTCTCTGGACGGAAATAACTCATTACATAATCCATTTTTGCAGAGGGCAGGCGATGCATGTCATTCAAATAGTGAATGATTTGTTTCAACACGGTAAACCCAGCCCGCCTGTTGTCCATGATCCTTGCAGCATGGTGATGAATCATCCACGCCCTCTCGTAAGCCCTGAGCATGGAGATATGGCCATAGATTATCCCGTTTTTCTGGTAGGTGAAGTGCTTCTCAATCTCGGGGCTCTCCTGGTAGATTTTTTTATAGGTTTTTTTGAAACTCTCCCGATGAGACTGGACAAGGCGATACTTCGTAGGATAGACAAACCCTGTCTTAAAGAAGAATTCCCACAGGGCCTCCATGTCGATCTCGCTGGCAAAACGGGCATGAGGGTCCAGCGCACTGGTGAGGATGTGTGTCAAACGGCTGTACGTATTGATATCCATATCCAAAATGGAAAGGCCGCAATGGATGCCTTTTCCTTTTTTCTCAGAGCGATAGATCACCTGGGCAGAACACTTCATCCTCACGGCACCGGCAAAATCGATTATCAGCTCGGGGATAATCATCCCCTGCAAAAGAACTCCCTGGTCTGGCTTTTCATAAACGGAAAACCCCGAGGTAGAAATATCTGCAATGTCTAATTGAACCGTCTTTTTGAGAAGCGGATGATTGAAAATGAGCGTAGGCGATGGCGCCAAGTGCTGCCGAGGATTGCGCATCCGTTTTCTCTTGAAGCGGGTGATTTTTTCGTCCACTGGGGCAGCAACAATCTCCTTGTCTGCAAGGCCGCCCTGCTCACGAATACACCGACACAGGCCAGAAAAGAAAATCTTTTGCCCATGCCGTAAATGAATGGTGACTAGTGCATCTGAATTGAACCAGTGTAAGGAATCAGATGACTGTGGGTCGATTTTGATCCGGAAGCCAAGGGGGCTAAAATCCAGCAACTCACCTTGAGCCTGAAACCCACCCTGGATTAAATCAACGACCACCTCGTGGCAAGGGTACCGCCTTGCCTGGCGTTGCCCGACAACATAACTGGCAGAGGGTAACTGAACGGTAACGCCGTCTCCGTCTATCTCCTGCAATACAGCTGGTACCAGTATCATAGAGGAGCCATCATCAATGATAATATTGAGGAATTGATAGTTCTCTGGGTTGAGATCTGAAGAGGTTTCATCTGATGACCAGCGACAGACGAGGTCCTTGCCGAGGCAGGGCTCAGGACGGACTTTAACAAGAATACTGTCTTTGTGTTTCAGATGTCGGAGGTGGGCAAAAACATATCCATCCATAAAATGGATATGGTTGAGCATATTAGTCAGGGTCTTTTGGTCAATGAGGTCGGCACTTTCAAGATCGTGGATAAGCTCCTGGTGCTGGAAGAGCCACGGTGGAAGTCGATATTGGTCTCCAGAGGCACGTGTGGTAAACTGCTTCTTTTGGGGGAGGGTATCTGTTGATCTATTCTCAGCCATTTACGCTGCCCCTAATTTCACGGAACTTATTGAACTGCCCTTTTTAACCAACCGCTCTGATACAAAAAATCACCCGGGGTAGAGACGCAGAACGTTCCCTTTCTCAAAAACATACTGAAGACCGGAAAGACCCTGGTAGTAACATCTTTTGCAAAAGGCTTACTGTCAGGAACCTTTGCCATGTATCTGCCCCCAGATCCTGATCTCTCCTTCCAGAACGCCTTGAAACACTTTCTACAGATTATAAGCCAGGTCTAAGAGAATGTAGCTTTGCAAAGGCAATGGAGATACATAAGTTATCTCTCTATATGGAAAAAAATACTTTGTCAATAACTACCTTGATTTGTTCCGAAAAAAATTTGCTTTGCATATCCGCCTGTATGGGAAGGCTAGCCAGATGAAGAGCATGTTGGTAATAAAGAGAAGAATCTCAACCGCCTTCGATTCCAATATTTAATAATTTACAGGTTGTTGCCGAAATCCCTCTTCCCTTGGTCTAAAACGTTTTTTGATAAATCTAAGGCTCGCTCCAGGCGATGTCAAAACTCGCCTTTAGGGCAGGGTCACGTCATAGTGAAACCTAGCCTATTGATTTTTAAGCTTCTTGCAGGGTATGGGTATCTTTTTTTTGGATTATGCCCTATGACATGGCCCC
>DAOVRY010000291.1 GCA_030633645.1 Pseudomonadota bacterium
AAACCTCTCTTATTTTTTGGGATAATCGTCTCAAATTAAAGGGCTTTTGGATAAAACCGTTGCACCCTCGTTCCAACATGTCTTTTGCTTGACCAATAATGCTATATCCACTTGAAAGGAGGACTTTCACCTCAGGAATAACCTCCTTTATTCGGTCGTATGTTTCTTCACCACTCATATCTGGCATAATCATATCCAGGATGATTATATCAATGGTATCCTTATGGGCTCTACAGAGCTCAATAGCCTCTTTTCCGCTTTTTGCAACGATTATCTCATAGCCTAATTTCCTAAGCATCTCATTGGCGACAGTAATAATCATATCCTCATCATCTACCAGAAGAATCGTCTCTGTGCCCGTGAGGAGTTCACTGGGCGCCCCTTTTTCCTCCACGATTTGAGTTTCAGATACCGGGACGTAGATATTAAACGTGGTTCCATGACCCTTTTCACTGTAGACATTTATATGACCCCCATGGTTTTGAATAATTCCAAAAACAGAGGCCAGTCCCAGGCCTGTTCCCCTTCCCATCTCTTGAGTGGTAAAGACTAAATCAAATATCCTTTCCAGGGTCTGTTTATCCATACCAACACCAGTATCCGTAACCGATATCTTCACATATCTGCCGGATTCAACGTGATATGGCTTCACATAGTTTTCATCGAGGGTGACATTTTCCGTGTCAAGGTAGAGCTCCCCGCCTCCGGGCATGGCCTGCCAGGCATTAACATAGAGGTTTAAGAGGGCTTGGTGAATCTGACCCTGGTCAGCCTCAACAATCCAGATTCCTTCCTGATATCTCGTGTGAATCTTTATCTCTTTCTTGGTGCGACCAAACATCTGAGAACTGTTGTTAACAATATCATTGAGATCGGTGGGCTTGACCTCGTATTTCCCTTCCCTCGCAACACCCAGAAGTTGTTTTGTGAGTTCTGTCCCTTGCTGAACATATTGTTCGATGTTCCTTAGTTTTTCAGTGTGGGGGTAGCTGGAGTCAGTTTCCAGGCGCATCAACGAAGCGTTTCCCTGTATGCCCATAAGCACATTGTTAAAGTGATGAGCAATGCCACTGGCCAGGGTGCCGATGGCTTCCATCTTCTGGGCTTGCTGGAGTTGGACTTCGAGTTTCTTCTGTGGCGTTATATCTCTGAGCACATTGATGGTAGCAGGCCGCTCTCCCCATGCTATTGACACAGCATTGAGTTGCACCCATAATTCCTCGCCATCTTTATCTATTATTCTGAAAGAATAGGTACCGGGAAGATCTTCTCCATTCAGCGTATTGTTGTGCCTATTCAAAACCATATCTCGATCTTCAGGATGAACAAGATCAAGGAAGGGTATTTCAAGTAATTCTTCAGCAGAATAACCTATCATCCCTTCTGTCTTGGGGTTGGGGAATTTTACCTTTCCGTCCTGAGTGACAAAGATGGCGTCATTGGCATTTTCAACCAAAAGTCTATACTTTTTCCCGTTCTCCCGAAGCGCCCCTGCTGCCCGTTTGCGCTCAATAGCCTCTCTTTCGAGTTCTTTGACTCTGCGTTCGAGCTCTTCATAGGTTGGTTTGTGTTCCATTGGAGACTCCTTTCCCATCTTTAAAAGAAATAAAAAAATCGCTCTTTTTGGAAACAGGCCCTATATGCCAATCATTGTTCACCTCCATCTCCAGCTTTCCACAACACACTCAGAGGAAAAGGATATCAAAGCATTCTTATCTGCAGGGCCGTTCCTAAGCTGGGGCCTAAAAAAAATGGCTTCCCGAGATGGCGTTTTTCCCCGGTTTAAATTTAGGCTTTATATTTCTATACGGGATGCCAGGAGTGAAGATGCACGCACATCCGAGAAGCCTTTTTTTAATCCCACCTCAAACTTCATGTGTTGTCGTCCAAGGTTCGGGAGCTCGAGATCATTATGCACTTACTTGTCTGTGTTGAAGCTGGGTGAGATCAAATCTATTTTTGGCATTAGCCCTCTGCTTATTGAAATAATCGGAGTTTTCTCTCAAAACTTTAGCAATTTCATATGGTGGGGTGTTACTCGTGGTATGAGGGTGAGGCTTGAGGATTATGGAAGGCGAACTATGGCTCGTCAAGAATCTCCCTGACTCTCCTGGATAACTCTTTCATATTAAAGGGTTTCTGGATAAAGCCATTGCATCCTCTTTCCAGTATCTCTGTTGCTTTGCCTTCTCTGCTGTATCCACTGGAGAGGAGCACCTTGACGTTGGGGTCTATCTGCTTTATCCTGTCATAGGTCTTACCACCACTCATCTCCGGCATGATCATATCAAGAACTACCATATCAATCTTGTTTCTATTTGCCTTATAGATGTCAATGGTCTCTTTGCCGCTCTTGGCTACCAGTACCTTATAGCCCATTTTTTCTAACATCTGAGTACCCACATCAAGGACGATATCCTCATCATCCACCAGAAGAACAGTCTCTTTGCCCCCGAGTATTTCTGGGGCTGCCCTTTTTGCTTTTGTAGCCTTTTTGTCGGAGGCCGGCAGATAAATCTTGAAACTAGTCCCATGCCCTTTCTCAGATTCCACATCAATGTATCCACCATGAGCCTTGACAATGCCGTAAACAGAGGCCAATCCAAGACCGGTTCCCTTACCCAGCCCCTTTGTTGTGAAGAAGGGTTCGAAGATGCGCTCCATGGTCTTTTTGTCCATTCCTACGCCCGAATCTGTAACGGTCAGCAATGCGT
>DAOVRY010000073.1 GCA_030633645.1 Pseudomonadota bacterium
ATATGTGCTACGTCTGCGAAATAACACTACGAACATGCGATATTTCAGAAATGTCGCGCCAGGGCAGGCCTATAACATGGCCCCTTACTGGGTCGTTTCAAAATGGTTTATTGCGCCCTAAGCCTTAGAATCATAGGCTCCATCTATATAAACCATTTTGAAACTCCCACTCATCTGAACTATGTGGGGCATAATCCAAAAAAAAGATACCCATACCCTGGACTTTGACGTTATCCTGACCGGCAGGCAAGAGGTTGTGGCTGAGTAAACCATAGTATTATCACGCTAGTATGTTTCTAGGAGGGAAAAAATGAAAATAGATGATGTTGCCATCTCCAGATCCATTGTTGAGTCTTACACCAAAAAGTTTCTCGGATCTTTGGCCGTTGATGTGGCTCTCGTGGGGGCAGGTCCTGCCAATCTCATAGCTGGTTACTATCTTGCAAGAGCAGGCCACAAGGCGGTTATATTTGAATCAAAGCTGTCGCCTGGTGGCGGCATGTGGGGTGGCGGCATGATGTTTAACGAGATTGTTGTTCAGGATGATGCCATTCCTATCATAGAAGAGATGGGAATCACATCTCGCCCAAAGGGGGATGGCTACTTTACCATGGACAGTGTTGAAGCTACTTCTACGATTATTTCCCGGTGCGTCAAGGCAGGAACGATTATCTTCAATCTGATGAAAGTAACGGATGTTTTATTCAGGGAAGAAGCCGGGCAACCCAAGGTGGCCGGCTTGGTTATAAACTGGTCTCCTGTGGAAAACCTGGAGCTTCACGTAGACCCCCTTGGCATCAAAGCTACTTTTGTGGTAGATGGGACCGGTCATCCAGCAGATATCTGCAGAATCGTAACCCGAAAGATGGGTGTATCGTTGAATACAAAAACTGGTGACGTTGTAGGGGAAATGTCATTGTGGGCAGAGAAAGGAGAGCATTTTACTGTGGCCAACACGGCTGAGGTATTCCCCGGGCTGTATGTGGCTGGGATGGCTGCCAACAATGCCTTTGGGGGACCCAGAATGGGCCCCATTTTCGGGGGGATGTTAGGTTCCGGGAAAAAAGTAGCCGAAATCCTGATAGATAGATTAAAGGGCTAAGAGTGGCTGAAACCGACTATAAAACTCTTCGCGATAACGTGCGAAACCTGATCGAGGAAAAGGCCTATCCGGACCTGGAACGGCTAATAGGTGAACTCCATGAAGCTGATCTGGCTGATTTGCTAGAACACCTAGAGGAGGACGAAAGGCTCAGCGCTTTCCGGATTCTTGCACCTGAACGGGCGGGCGAGGTCCTGATAGAGATATCACCCCCTATACAGGAAAGTCTTACTCATGAACTTGATGACCAAGCGCTCTCCCAGATCTTAAATGAGCTTGATTCAGATGACGCTACTGATATCTTCAACCACCTTTCACCAGAAAGGGCTGAAAACATAATTGGTTTGGTTCAGCCGGCGGTAGCTGAAGAACTACAAAAGCTAATTGGCTATGAGACTGACACAGCCGGCGGTATAATGGCCCTGGAATTCGTTTCTGTGAGCGCCAATTCAACAATTAGAGAGGCCATTGAAAACATAAGAAAAAAGAGAGAAGAGGTTGAAAATCTTTACTATGTCTGGGCCGTTGATGATTCTGGGAAACTGGCTGGGGTGGTTTCCATAAAGGATCTTGTTCTTGAACCACGAGATCAAAAGATCAAAGATATTATGAATCCTGATGTGATCAGTGTCGATGTAAATACCGATCAGGAAGAGGTGGCCGGAATCGTTAAACAATACGATCTTACCCACATACCGGTTGTCAATGGTCAGCATAAACTCATCGGAAGAATTACCCACGACGACATTATTGATGTTATCGAAGAGGAGGCAAATGAGGATATCTCTCTGATGGGTGGCGTAATCGATCAGGAGATTGCGGAAGAATCTGCATTCAAGATCTCCAGGGCACGTCTTCCCTGGCTCCTCTTGGGGCTTTTCGGAGGGCTTTTGTCAGCTCTCGTAATTAAGAATTTTCAAGGTTCTATAGAAAAAATGCTTGCCCTCTCGTTTTTTATACCAGTGATCATGGCAATGGGCGGAAACACGGGCACTCAGGCCGCCACGGTTGTTATTAGAGGTCTGGCCACCGGCGACATAAGCATCGTTCGTACTGGCAAAAGGCTCTTGACAGAGTTACGCGTAGCCTTGATAAACGGTATTCTCTGCGGCATCCTTTTAGGCTGTGTGGTGGCCTTCTGGCTGTCTGATCCTCATTTGGGCATAGGTGTTGGGGTTAGCCTGATCACCGTCATACTGTTTTCAGGGTCTTTTGGAGCATTTGTTCCTTTTGTGCTAAAAAAGCTCGATATTGATCCGGCATTGGCTGCAGGTCCGTTCATCACTACATCAAACGACATACTCGGGCTCCTAATCTATCTCAGTATAATCACCCAGTTCCTGATGGCCGCCTGACAAAAAGCCCCTTGACTGACCGTCTAATCCTATCCATTAACGCCCCACGAGAAAGCGATTTCGCCAACCTTTTTAACTCTGGCAGACTATCCAGAGTCGCTGCCTCTCCCAGGGCAATCAGCCTTTTGGATTGGGAAAAATCTGTCCAATGGATACTCCCTAACTCTGGCCGAATAATAAGATCGGCATTTTTCAGATCGTATTGCTCTAGGTGGAAACCCATTATCTCACCAGCCCTCACGTATATATCCACGGCTGTTTGAAGCTCCGAGGACAAGACTATATCCTTGTCTATAGCTACGGCAATGACCACATCCGCGCCTTGTTCCACGGCATATCGAGCAGGCACGGTGCAGACAATGGCACCGTCAGACAATTGTCTCCCGTCCACCTCCACCGGCGACAAAGCGCCAGGAACAGAGGCGCTCGCCAATATGGCTCGCCTCAGAGAGCCATTCTTAAGAAGGACACATTCACCGGTTTTCAGATCCGTTGCTACAGCCCCAAAAGGTATCGCTGTCTGTTCGATTCTAATATCAGGTACAAAAAAGTTGATAAATTCTTCCATATCCTTTCCCGGCAAAATGCCAGGCCTAAAGAGCGCCTGGGCCAACCTGATTTTGGTTCTAAAATAGGTTTGAATGCGCCTACTCATTCTCTGCTCAGCCCCACTCTCCGCATCACCCATGGCCTTGAGCTCTGAAGAGGTGTAGATATCGCTCTCCAAGAAGGCATCCGCCCTTTCCTCCAGTTCATCAACCATCATCCCGCTTGCGAGGGCGCCACCTACAATCGAGCCGATGCTTGTTCCCACAATAATATCAGGTTTGATGTTCTCTCTTTCCAGCACCTTCAGAACCCCTATGTGGGCAAACCCTCGTGCCCCACCACCACCCAAGGCCAGTCCGAGCTTTCTTGCTTTTCTCATAGAGTCACCTGATAATCGAATTTAAATGGGTAATCATCCTGTTCCAAACTATACAAAAGTCAGATATTAAAGGCTACTATAAACTAAAACCCACGCGCGCGGAGCACGTGGCTTTCATCTAACCCATAGCGGGTTTGTGATGCCTGTTGGTTCAGGGGCTTCATGGAGTAATGGAGTCACGGAATCATGGAGTACAGCATTTTCAAAAATTGAAGCTGTAACATACTTCCTTTCCCTGTATCGGTATCCAAGATTAGATGAGATTGGCAGATGGACGGAAATAAGACGAAAAGGTTACGAGTGCTGAGTAGTTATTGATTGTGCGCGGTGTTTTTCAGCAGGCATTGAGCTGGTTTTCAACGACATCGCCGTTTTTTTCCAAAAAGTGCTCTAGCGTACTTAGGCCAATAAGAGGTGTTTCAGAATAGGGGAAGTTAAGCATGGGAATATCGGCGAAGGTCTGGTTAATTGCGGTACAGACTGAATCTGCCTGCACTTTATTATTAATAATCTGATTTAAGTTGACATTAATACCCTTCAAGCCGTCAAAAATACGTATTGACTCAGCTAACGATAACTGATCGGGATTTAAGACTAACTTTACCTCAGTCTGTTTGGGGTCTTCAAAAATGTTTTTTGTGAATGGGTGTGGCCCTATCTGGTGCTTAACCCCTATCCTGTTAGGGCAAAATACCTAATCAAAAGAACTTACGTCCTGAATCACGCATTCAAAGATTCTATCTCAGTTCCGGCGAAAAGAGATAATGAATCCATCCCCGCCACCGGCCAGAGGTCTTTACCCAGATTGTTTGGAATACATTGATAATTGCGCTTCTTTCATATAAACGTCTCGCAAATTGTATAACTCATTGAAATAAAATGTCTTTTAAGGTAGCCTTCTTGTATAGCATCCACACATGGAATAATGGAATGCTGGAATAGTGGAATATTGGTCCAAAGCGCATAACCTCTGTGTCTGGATCAAGGGTTTTGGGATCAGTTTTCACTATTTCCCCATGAATGTTCTTATAGGTTCCAGGGATAACCACACCTTCATGGCAATCATGGCACCCCAATATAGGGGTACGGCAGGCCAATACCTTACGCACATTTTCAAAGACAACAGGCCTGATCCATTGTTTGTATTGGGCTACAAATTCTATCCAATGAGCAGCAAGTATGACCGCAATATGGTAACGGATATGTGGTGCAGGACGTAACATAGGCTTTTTTTGCCATGAATGGTAATATTTTTCAAGCAGAGGAAATAAAGACCCAACATTCCATCACTCCATCATTCCAATTGCGGAGCGGAGCTAAGTCCTTATATGGGTGGCCTACATGCTTCTGGCTGACATAATTGCTATCATCCACCTTGGATATGTTATCTTCGTTATCCTGGGCTTCATCCTCATTCTTGTGGGCATCTTTCTCAAGTGGAAATGGATAAGAAATCTGTGGTTTCGGATGATACACCTGGGAGCTATAGTTGGGGTTGCCCTGGAAGCACTGTTGGGGATAAACTGCCCTTTAACAGTGCTTGAATTTGAACTCAGGTATGGTCGTCCCTCTTCTGATAGGCGGGTTTCCTTTGTTGGAAATATTGTTGACTCTATTCTCTTTTATGACGCACCGGCATGGCTGTTTGTCATCATCTATGCAGCATTTGCCATTCTGGTGGCAATAACCTTTATCCTAGCCCCACCGTCTAGAAAGGGTCACTCCACTATTAGCAATCAGCGCTCGTTTTGAGAAGTAATAGAATTTGGTTCTTTCGTAAAAAAGTTGAAATGACATAATCATCGTTAAACGGTTACGGTTACGATGCCCGTTTCGTCTATCGGTTAAGTCGTTAGAGTTTTTTGACGTAACCTTTAGACGCCTTACGATACGGGCTTCGTTACCGATGAACGTTACCTGTTATTTATAGTCTTATGAATTCTTAACTTAAACTTTCAACTTAAGCACGAAAGAGGGAAAAATTTTTAGTGAAAGTATTTCTCTTGGAATGCCTAATTTATGGAATTTCTATTGCAGAAAACTGGATTCTGATAGCTGACCCCTAGCTACTATCAAAGGGGTTGGCGCAAACGATTGTCTGCTCCCTTTCTGGGCCAACAGACACGATAGAAACCGGAACACCCACAAACCCTTCTATTCGCTTGACATAGGCCTGGGCATTTCTTGGTAGTTCTTCAAAAGCCCTTGCTCCAGAGATATCCTCGTGCCATCCCTCCATTGCCTCGTAAATAGGGCTACAATTATTGAGGGTAGAAAGTTTGGCCGGCACATTCTCCAGCGTCTCTCCCTGATGTTCATATGCAATGCAGAGATTAAGTGTGTCCAGACCTGTCAACACATCCAGCTTTGTTATTGCCAGATGGGTCAATCCATTTAGACGGGTAGAATATCTCACAACAACAAGATCCAGCCATCCACACCTACGCCGCCTCCCAGTGGTAGCACCAAATTCCTGTCCTTTTTCTTGAAGGTAA
>DAOVRY010000217.1 GCA_030633645.1 Pseudomonadota bacterium
CATTCCCTGCTTTTCTAGCACCTCCTCTTATCCGGGAATTGAAAATGATTTCACCAAGGTAGTGAGGCAGGAGTTTATAAGTCAATCCAGGATCCGGATAGAGGATGAAGCTGCAGCACAGGCTGTCTTGCGGGGCCGTCTTTGTTCGGTCACCACGGAACCATTGGCCTATACTGTAACTCAGCAAACAGTACATGGATTGCCTTCAACGGATGAGGTCACCGCGTCCCGGATCTTAAGAGTAACGCTGGAGGTTACCGTAACGGATATGGTAACGGGAGGGATAATTTGGTACGATTCTAATCTTACCGAAGAGGCTATCTTTCAAGTGAGTTCAGATACATTAGCAACACAATACAACCAGCACATGGCGCTGAGATCCATTGCTCAGGTGCTTGCAACACAAATCTTTTCCCGAACCATGGAAAGGTTTTGATGGGAAATTTGGCACCTGAGAATGTCTTGCTTGATTTGAGGAAGGGTGTTCTGGCACCCTTTTATCTCTTTTATGGTGCTGAAGACTTCTGGCTTGAAATCACCCTCGATACTATCAAGAAAGATCTTATTTCTGAATCTATAAAGGAATTCAATTTAGAGATGCTCTACGGAGGGGAGATTGCTCCAGAAGAGATACTCAACAGGGCCAGGTTGCTCCCGTTTATGTCTTCCCACCGATTGATTATCGTGAGGGGAACTGAAAGATTTACCAAAGGAGACCTTGAGCGCTTTCTTCCCTATTTGGAAAACCCCGTTGATTCCACCTGCATTATCTGGGTGTCAGGCAAGGCAGAGTTATCTGATGTCCTGTACAAACGGTGTAAGGAACTTGGCCGTGCCGTGCACTTTAGGAGGCTATCTGAGCGACAGATTTACCCCTGGATCCAAAAAAGGGCAAAGGAATTCGGTTTGGTCATAGACAGAGATGCATCCGCTTTTCTCTACCAGATGGTAGGAAACAGTCTACGAGACCTTTATAGTGAGATATCGAAACTTTCCCTGAGGCATCCCAATTCCACAATAGACATAGAACATATTAAGGAGTTGGCTACCTTTAGCAGGCTTTTTACTGTCTTCAATCTGGTAGACTATGTTTCTAAAAAGGATGCCCTTCGTGCTCTGGAAGCCTTGAACAGGCTTTTTGACACACAGGGTCGGGATTCGAGTGCTGCCTTGGGGATTTTGGGCATGTTAGCACGGCAGATGAGATTGCTTTTGAGGACCAAGGCAGGGCTCAAGACCGGAAAAGGGAAGCATGGGGTAGTCGAGAGATTGAGACCACTCCCTCACTTTGTGATCGAAAAATGTATCGCCCAGGAAAGGATGTGGCAGGAAAGAGAGCTCGAAGATGCCTTGGAACAACTCTATGATGCAGATGGATTAGTTAGGGTTGGCTCAAAGGGGGATCTTGTGCTGGAGAGTCTAATTTTTCACCTTTGCCTTCCTCAGAACCAGTAGCGGCAAGCTTGTTTACCTGGAGAGCTAATCGAGAGATTTTTCTGCTGGCGGTTTTTTTGTGCATAACACCTTTGGCCTGAATCTCCTGAAGAATAGAAACAGCCTTTGAAAGGGATAGGTGTGCATCTTCAATTCCCTTGTTTTCTATAGCCAGCCGTACCTCGGTAATGGCATTTTTGGCGCGGGTTTTGTAACCCATGTTCCGAATTCTTCGTACCCGGTTTTGTCTTGCTCGTTTAATAGCAGATTTATGAGTTGCCAAGTTATTACCTCCTCATACTCTGGGTGGACATGCTTTTTGTTGGCGAACACTAGCCTAATCACTAAATCCTGTCAAGGTTTTTATGAATGAAAATGAGCTTGTCACAAAGGCAGCAGGAATAGTCGGTATCTTCACCTTCCTCAGCAGAATCCTGGGACTGGCCAGAGACATCCTTATTGCCAATTTCTTTGGCTCTGGTATGTCTGCAGATGCATTTTTTGTTGCATTCCGCATTCCAAATCTTTTGAGGAGGCTCTTTGCAGAGGGATCGTTTTCAGTCGCCTTTATCCCCGTTTTTACCGAATACCTGCAGAAAAGATCAAGGCAGGAAGCCTTTGTATTAGCACGCGTTGTCTTAACATTTCTGATCATTATTCTTACCGCTATTACTCTTATCGGCATTATTCTTTCCCCATTGATTGTGAGGATTATCGCCCCGGGGTTTGGAGGTATGGGTGAAAAATATGCCCTCACGGTTCTCTTAACCAGGATCATGTTTCCTTATATATTCCTGGTTAGCGTGTTGGCCCTTTTTATGAGTATACTCAACACGCTTAAACATTTTGCAGCACCTGCCATGGCTCCGGTATTTCTCAATCTCAGTATGATTGCTGCCCTCCTTTTTCTAGCCCCCTCCATGAAAACGCCAACAGTCGGGCTGGCTATTGGCGTGATAGCAGGAGGGGTTCTTCAAGTGGCATTGCAGATCCCCTTCCTGGTGGGTAAGGGTTTCTCCCTTGGCCCCACATGGAATCCGGCGCATCCGGCTTTAAAAAAGATTGGTGCGCTCATGGTGCCAATCATCTTCGGTTCCGCCATCTATCAAATAAACCAATTAGTGGGCACACTCTTAGCCTCCCTTCTCAGGGAAGGGAGCGTTTCTTATCTCTACTATGCAGATAGACTCGTCCAGTTTCCCCTCGGTGTTTTTGCCATAGCAATTAGCACAGCTGTTTTGCCGTCTCTTTCAAGAGAGGCGGCAGCGGGAGATTTGGCGCGGCTCAAAGAAACGCTTTCTCATGCTTTGCGGCTTACCATGTTTATCACCATTCCAGCAATGATGGGATTAATTGTTTTAAGGGAGCCAATCATTAGGCTTTTATTTCAGAGGGGTGCCTTTGATCCAACCACTACGATCATGACTGCGCGGGCCCTCCTGTATTATTCTATGGGCCTCTGGGCGTTTGCTGCTCTAAGGGTTTTTGTGTCTGCCTTTTACTCCCTGCAGGATACCAAGACCCCAGTGAAGGTGGCGGTGGTTGCCATGCTGGTAAATATCATCCTTTCTGTTATCTTAATGCATACCGCTCTCGAGCATGGTGGCTTGGCCCTGGCCCTCTCCCTTGCTTCCACCTTGCAACTCATTATACTTATTGTTTTGCTGCGAAAGCGTCTGGGAGGTATTGGGGGCAGGGTAGTGGTGGCATCAATGGTACGGTCTTTTTCCGCCTCCCTCATTATGGGTGTCTGTATCTATTTGCTGGCCTTTAAGATACTAGTTGGTGTGCTGGGACAGGGCGTTTTCTCTCTTGCCTTAGGCATCTTTGTGGTAGTTTGTGCAGGCCTAGCTATATTCCTTATTTCAGCAAAGGTGTTAGGAAGCCAAGAGCTATCATACCTGACAACCTTATTCAGGCTCTCAAAAAAGAGGTAACAAAGGGAAATAGAAGAGGGAACTGGCAATATTTGATCCATTCGCAAAAAGTCGAAAATATCAGGATTTGGAGTAATGCCACTACGTATAACTACTTAAGATAATTTA
>DAOVRY010000175.1 GCA_030633645.1 Pseudomonadota bacterium
GCCCCTTACTGGGTCGATTCAAAATGGTTTATTGAGCCATAAGCCTTAGAATCATAGGCTCTATCTATATAAACCATTTTGAAACGCCCACTCATCTAAACTATGTGGGGCATAATCCAAAAAAAAGATACCCATACCCTGTAAGAAGCTTAAAGATCAATAAATTAAGTTTCACTATGACATGGTCCTGCTTATTCCCTAAATTGGCTTTGCAAAAAAGAGGTAACTATGTTAGAAAATTTGGGACGATAAGGCTACAAGCAGAAAAGAGGGGTAACCCATTCAATAATAACAGTTGGAGGGAGCAGCATATGTCTGGACACTCAAAATGGGCCTCGATAAAACATAAAAAAGGTGCAGTTGATGCCAAGCGAGGAAAGATTTTTACCAAGCTCATCAAGGAAATTACGGTTGCCACGAGGATGGGCGGAAAAGATCCTGAGTCTAATGCCCGGTTGAGAGCGGCTATAGCTGCGGCCAAGGCAGAAAATATGCCCAAGGAGAATATCGAGAGGGGCATAAAGAAAGGAACTGGTGAGCTAGAAGGATCCACTTACGAAGAGGCCACCTATGAAGGATACGGTCCAGGAGGTGTAGCGGTTTTGGTAGAGGTCCTGACTGATAATAGAAATAGAGCTGTGGCTGAGGTGAGGCATCTCTTTGAAAGGCACGGACGTGGCTTAGGGGCAGCAGGTTGTGTAGCCTGGATGTTTTCTCAGAAGGGCCTTATTGTCCTTCCGAGAGATCAGACAGATGAGGAAAGGCTGTTTGAAGTGGCCCTTGAGGCCGGGGCTGAGGACATCAAAGAAGGGGAAAAAGAGTTTGAGGTAATAACTGAACCTTCTCTTTTCGAACAGGTAAAAGCTGCCATTGAAGATGCTGAGCTTACCCCTATCCTTGCAGAGATAACCATGATCCCCAACACAACCACTAATCTTGAAGGGAAGCATGCTCAACAGATGCTAACGCTCATGGAACTGCTGGAAGACAGTGATGACGTCAGCCATGTATATGCCAATTTTGATATCTCAGATGAGGTTATGGAGGCCATCAGTTGATGCTGGTCCTGGGGGTTGATCCGGGCTCCTTAGTCACAGGCTATGGTTTAGTCAAAAAGGAAGGCGGTACGCTGACTTACGTTGGGGGAGGAAAAATCTCCTTTCCTCACCCCTGGCCATTCCACCAGAGGATCCATAGGATTTTTAGCTCCCTTGTTGAAATTATCGAGACCTATCACCCAGAGGAAATGTCCATTGAGGACATCTTTTTTGCCAAAAACGTTAAGAGCGCCTTAAAGATAGGTCACGCGAGGGGAGCCGCCCTGGTTGCAGCTGTTCAGGGCGGTGTCAAGGTTTTTGAGTATACACCCTTGCAAATTAAACAATCGGTGGTGGGCTACGGAAGGGCGACAAAGGAGCAGGTGAGAGCCATGGTAAAGGTTCTCCTTAAACTCGATACCCAATTCTCTTTGGATACAGCGGACGCATTGGCCGTTGCCATATGCCACCACAATTGGGTCAGATTTGAAGATACCCTTGCCGTATGATAGCTCGTCTAACCGGAATACTATTGAGTAAGAGCCCCCAGTCAGTAATAATTGATGCAGCGGGTGTTGGATATCAGGCCTTTGTCCCTCTCTCCACATTCTACCAACTCCCAGATGAGATGGAAAAGGTCAGCCTCCATGTGTATACCCATGTCCGGGAGGATACACTTCAACTCTTTGGTTTTCAAACAGAACTGGAAAAAAAGACCTTCTTGCTCCTGATTAGTGTGTCTGGCATCGGCCCCAAGTTGGCCTTAAATATCCTTTCTGGTATCGGGTTTGAAGATCTCCTCGGAGCCATTGTGATGGCTGATCCCGAAAGGATCGCTGCTGTCCCTGGAGTTGGCAAAAAGACCTCTCAGAGGATAACCTTGGAGTTACGAGACAAGGCATCGCTCCTATCAGAGGACATAGATTTGCGGCCCAAGGAGAGGATAGAAATACGGCATAAAGAGATATTTGATGATGCACTTTCGGCTCTCAGCAACCTTGGTTATTCAAGCAGGGACGCAAAGAAAGCATTAGAGCATGTCTTACGGACAGATGCAGAGGTAAATCTTGAGGCACTTCTCAAGGAGGCACTGCGTCGTCTCGCACGGGGAGATTCTCCATAAGGCACAAGTAAAAGGTTCAATAAGAAAATCAAATAACTATGGAAGAAGGAATCACAGATCCACAACCCAGGGTAGATGAGGGTTCACTGGAAGTCAGTCTCAGACCATCAGCCTTGGACACGTTTATTGGCCAGGAGGATATTAAGAGAAATCTCAGGATCTTTATACAGGCAACCACAGCACGTTCAGAGGCCTTGGATCACGTCCTCTTTCATGGGAGTCCTGGTCTTGGAAAAACTACCCTGGCCCACATAATAGCAAATGAACTCGGCGTCAGCATAAAGACTACCTCAGGTCCCGTGTTAGATAGACCGGGAGATCTGGCTGCTATCTTAACATCACTAGAGCCCAAGGATGTCCTCTTTATTGACGAGATACACCGATTGAACCACGTGGTGGAAGAGATACTCTACCCTGCATTGGAGGACTTCAAGCTTGATATCATTATTGGCCAAGGACCATCCGCTCGGACCGTAAGGCTCTCTATTCCTCCCTTCACGTTGATTGGCGCCACTACGAGAACGGGCCTCCTCACACCTCCTTTGAGAGACAGGTTTGGGGTTATTTTGCGGCTTGAGTTTTACAAACCAGAGGAATTGCAGGAGATCATAACCAGATCTGCGAAACTGCTCTCTATCCCACTCGATGCGGAAGGTGCTCTCGAAATTTCAAAAAGATCGAGAGGTACACCGAGGATCGCTAACCGGTTACTGAAGAGGGTAAGAGATTACGCAGAGGTTGAAGCCGAAGGGGTGATCTCACATTCAGTTGCAGCAAAGGGCTTAGATATCTTGGAGGTGGATCATAAGGGTCTTGATAAGATGGATCGCCAGATTATGCTGACCATAATAGAGAAATTCGACGGCGGTCCCATAGGGGTCGATGCCCTTTCAGCTGCACTGCATGAAGAAAAGGATACCCTTGAAGAGGTATACGAACCCTTTCTCCTTCAAAGTGGATACATAAACCGTACCCCAAAGGGGAGAGTGGCTACAAAACTCGCATACAGACATTTTGGCTTCCATTCCAAAGCAAAAGCGAATGACATCCAAAAGAAATTGTTTTGAATATTTCCCCCTCTTTTCTCTCAGCCCTACCTGTGGCCTCCCCTTCCTCGCAGCACTTCTTCCGAAACTAGTAGGTTAGTATCGTTCAAAAGGGCTGGCATGAACCATAGTCAGTGCTCGTTCACGTTCTAAAGGAGGTCATGCGTGTTTTTGAAAGGCGATATCTTAAAAAAAATTCCACCGGGTCTTGCAGTGGCCAAATATGTGGGGTTTACCCCTCAGAGGCCTTGGGAGTCTTATCCCGGCTCGTCTAAACCCCACATATTTGGCCACCTCCTGTGAGGCCTATAGATAGCGCCCGCCCGCCTCGCCTGAGCGAGAGCGATGGCGGGCAGGCCTTGAGAAAATGGGCATGGCCGGATAGAGGTAAATATTTACCCCCTTCTCTAACAAATATACCATTGAGGAAACACTTTTGAACGATACCAATAAGCTCCGGTCCTCAGGAGGGAAATTTCTTTAATTGATTATTGCTTTAGCTCCTTTTTACCAATCCTTAGCCTGAAGAGGGCGGGGTTTTTCGGAAGTGACTGGTGGGAGGGTGCTGTCTTTTCGGTACTTATCAGTGGGGGAAGCCGCAGCCCTGAGCCTGTCGAAGGGAATGCGGAGTCCCGCTAGCGGGACGCTAGTAAGTAGCTGAAAAGACCAACCCGGGAACCTCGGAACTGACGGAAAGCCC
>DAOVRY010000094.1 GCA_030633645.1 Pseudomonadota bacterium
CAAATCCTCCCTCATGCAAAGGCGACATCCTTCAATAATTCTGTAAACTATCTACTTAGTCATACCTGTTATGTGCGGCAATGGTCTCCACTCTCTCAACTGCATAACCTACCGCAGAGGGACTCATTTCGAAAAGCCTGGTCAATTCCGACAAGGATGTCCCGTCTTTTCGTCTTTTATTCCTATGGGGCCAAAAAATAAAAAAGGCCTGCAACTTAAGAAGCTGCAAACCCTTGACTGTCCTGATGCCGAGAGACGGAATCGAACCGCCGACACGGGGATTTTCAGTCCCCTGCTCTACCGACTGAGCTATCTCGGCTCTATACTTTTTTATATCCTCTGTGCCCAAAAATCAAGAAATTATTTTTTGGGCTCTTCATCCTCCTCAAGATCCAGGTCCAGCTCCATATCCTCCAGGTCTAAATCTAGGTCCTCGGACTTCTTTTCGCTCTCTTGCTTCTCAGCACCGCTCTCAGCATCAGAAACAAAGTCCACCTCGACTCCTTTATCCTCATCAGTCAATCCAAGATCCCCTATGTCAATCTCGGTAACATCGTCTGATTCAGATACAGGTTCCTCATCAATATTTATATCCAATTCTGAGCCATCATCGTATATCTCCTCACCTCTAAGCTTCATCTCTTCCGCTCCCACTTTCATCGATTCAGCTACTGTCGCTTCCTCACCGCCCTCATTGAGATCGCCGGTCAGAGAGCCTAGCACAAAAGGCGGGTTAGGTTTAATGCCGGATATGTTCAACTTGGCTTTTTCAGAGGACATATTCTTGCCACACTTGGGGCAAGTATCTAAATAATCAAAGGTAACATACTTGCACTTTGGGCATTTCATGGTAGCTCCATTGTAGTTAAGTAATTATGGAAAAAACCTACTTACTGATAACTATTATAACTATTTATAATAATTGTCAAGTAATTTTACTATAATTATGTATATCTTCCAGCCATATATCTACTTTCACTTTTTCACATTCTTCTTGATTGCTTCCCGAGCCAGCTTATCACATCGCTCATTTTCAGGATGCCCAGCATGACCCCTTATCCATCGCCACTCAATCGTGTGCGGCTTGCTCCCTCTTAACAGTCTTTCCCACAGATCCTTATTTAAAACTGGCTCCTTACGCGAGGTGACCCAGTTTCTTTTCTGCCATACATGGATCCAGATGGTAATGCCTTTAAAAACATAATTTGAATCAGTAACTATCCTCACCCGTGAGGGCCTCTTCAGCGCTTCTAAGCCCTTTATCACAGCTATCAGTTCCATACGGTTGTTGGTAGTATCTGGGCAATATCCCGATATCTCCTTCTCCCTCTTTCCGTATCTCAATATAGTTCCATGACCCCCAGGCCCAGGATTACCAGCACAGGCACCATCAGAGAATATTTCAACTATGTCACGCTCATCTTTCTTCAATTAAGGATCTCCTTGCTTTATATTCACTGTCATGCGTTGACCTTAATCTTAAGAAACAAGATGCTATCTTCTGCTAACATTCTATATCATAGATTCAGAAATCCTTTTACTTCTATTTTGGCTCGCTCATGTGCCATCCGATATTCTTATGAGTCATAAGTTTCTACCACATGCAAATGTTTTCCTTGACCATACTGTGAATGTCATACGTCATTTTTTCCTCTGTTCAATTATGATGGATTCGTAAAAAGTCGATTTTGCTCACTATGTGAGCATTTTGGGCGCACCTAAGATGTTCAGCTAAAATGCTAAAACTCGGTATAATGCCCTCAAACAGTTAGCATTTCTTAACGCTGAACACCTCAAGCGCTTTTCTCCCAAAACGCTCAATCTCGTTCGCAAAAGACTTTTTACGAGTTTGTCAATTATGAGGCATCCTCCAATCTCAACCTCTTTCACTTTGAGCCTTTCCTTCTCCTTTGCTATATTGCATAGGTGTCAGTGAGATCGAATGTGCTAGTGCAGCCTCCAGGACGAGGCTCATAAGGTTATGATGGAGCACTCTATGGACTGGATATCCACTCTCATAGGACTGACCATAGGATTCGGGCTTTGGCTTGTGGCCGCACTTTTATTGCGGTTTATGCGCAGAAAAACAGCCAAAGAACTCGCTGAAGAATTATTTCACGAGACTGAGGCGCAAAAGAAAGCAGACATGGATACAATAATCGAAAACATGAAGGCAAGCTTTGGAAACCTCTCCCTGGAAGAACTATCAAAGTCAACAGAAGAGTTCCTCAAGTTAGCCAAAGCCCGCCTTGAGTCAGAAAGAGAAATCGGCTTCAAGGAATTGGATGTAAAAAAAGGCCTGATTGACCAACAGTTGCACCAGATGACCTCCAAACTTGCAGATGTCTCCAAGTTAATGAAAGAGCTTGAAAAGGATAGAGTAGAAAAATTTGGGGAACTTGCAAGCCAACTTAAAACAGCAACTCGGCAGTCAGCAGCCCTGATGCAAACCACCAATCTCCTCCGCGAGGCATTGGCAAGCACAAAGGCAAGAGGCCAGTGGGGAGAAAGGATGGCAGAGGATGTCCTGCGCCTGGCAGGTTTTATTGAAAATGTGAACTACTTAAAGCAAAAATCTATCGATGGAGCTGGATAGCGACCCGATTTTACATTCCTCTTTCCCAGAGACTTGAGAGTGAACATGGATGTCAAGTTCCCCTTAGACAACTATATCAGGTTTCTCGAAACCAACTTGGAATTAAAGAAGGTAGAATTTCGAAATGACTTCTTGAGGGACGTCAAGGCCAGGGTTAAGGAGGTTACTACCAGAGAGTACATTAATCCTGAGCAAAATACGGTTGACTATGTAGTTCTGTTTATCCCCAATGAGCAGATTTATTCCTTTATTCATGAACAGGATAGTTCCATTCTTGATGAAGGAATAAAGAATAGGGTGATCTTTTGTTCACCTATAACCCTTTTTGCAGTTCTGGCCGTCATCAGGCAGGCTGTAGATAACTTTGCCCTGGACAAGACCTCTAATGAGATACTATCGTTGTTAGGGTTATTCAAAAACCAATGGGGTGAATTCTCAAAAAAATTAGATCTATTAGGTAAGAGGATTGAGGATACCCAAAAGGAATATGAATTACTTACGATAACCAGGCGTCGCCAACTCGAAAGACCTCTCAATAGAATTGATGATCTAAGATCACAGAGGGGGTTACCAATCAGCACTCGTGAAGATGAATAGGCTGAGCCTAGATGTTTTCCATAGCTCCATATGCGCCCTGGATTC
Source organism: Pseudomonadota bacterium (assembly GCA_030633645.1). Classification (GTDB taxonomy): domain Bacteria; phylum Desulfobacterota; class DSM-4660; order Desulfatiglandales; family B25-G16; genus JADFWK01. The sequence continues at coordinate 3,239 of DAOVRY010000094.1, forward strand.
TGTCTCGAAGTATAAAACAGAGCCTCTCCAGAATCTTAAATCCGAGTTGAAAATTACCCAGCATTATCTCTCTTAGTGCTGGGCCCTTAATTACAACTACCTTGGTAGCTTTTCTGCACCTTGCAGATGACAATAAGGTATGAGCTTCTCCAAGCAGAGTCGACCAGCAGCCCAGGGCCCTGCCTCTGCCCAGGAGGCTGATAATTGCATTTCCCTTACGTGTGCCTAAATCAATGGATCTCTCTAAGAACACATGCCCTTCAGCGATTATATAAAGGTTATCCCCGAAATCTCCCTGCTGGAGTATATTCTCTCCGGCCTCGTATGTCTCCACGTGACCAAGGCTCGCTATCTTTTCAACCTCATCCCTCTCCAAGCTCCTGAAGAGATCACAATTCTCTAAGACATTCACAATCTCTGACATATCCATAATGCTACCTCCAAAAACTACGCATTTACTTTCAGCCTATGGGGGTTGTAAAAGGATGTCAATGGAAAAGGAATGGTCTGGGCTCTCGCTACAAGCTAAGGCTCGACATAAATTAATCCCTCGATCTTAAAGCTGTGAAAGGGCATCACAGACCTTTTCCCAAATCATAGGCCTTCTGCAGGACTTCAGGGTGTTCTTTTACGGCGCCTTTAGATTCTATCCCTGGAAAAAAAAGACCCCCTGAATACTCAATATTTAAGGCATCAAAAAAATATCTGGCTATCATCTGGGCACCTTTAAAGAGGTTTCTACCCCTCGTTGCTCCTACGGCAATCAGATACCCTCTACCCCGAGATGCATTTTTCTCACCACTTTTACCATTGCTTAACTTTTTCCTGGACCACATAGCCTGGCCCCTATCAATCAAGGCCTTTACCTGGGACGTCAGACCATAAAAAAAGATCGGAGAGGAAACGATAATTACATCTGCCCTATCCAGGAGATGATAGACATCCTGCATGTCATCCTCAACGGCACATGTGCCGTTCTTCTCACATGCACCACACTCTATACAACCTGAAATTTCCAAATCTCGAACGTATATTCTCTCAACTTCAATGCCTTTTTCGTGAGCTCCTCTGAGGGCACTATCAAGAAGTAAATCGCTGTTACCCCCTTTCCTGGGGCTTCCATATATCCCAACGACCTTCACCTTCATCCCCCATTTAGTAAACTTCAACAAATCATTTGCCTTGAGCCCTCTTGCTTGCTATATACCCTTGGTGATATTAATTTACACTGAGTTATCAAAAAAACCAAACTAAAAGCTCAAACCAACTGGATGGAGCTTGAAAACAGTCGCCCTTATACCTGCACGGTACCTATCAAAACGTTTTCCAGGAAAGCCACTCGCCTTGATTTCTGGAAAACCAATGATTCAACATGTTTACCAGAGATCCAAGGCGTGCCCAGAGCTGGATGAGATATATGTGGCAACCGATGATCTGAGGATTTACAACTGTGTCAAGGAATTCGGTGGCCAGGCAATCATGACAGCAGCGAATCACCAATCAGGCACCGATCGGATTGCTGAAGCAGCGGAAAAGCTTAACCTCGACCCGCGAGATATCGCGGTGAATATTCAGGGTGATCAACCTATTTTTCACCCGTCAATACTCTCTGACCTCATACGCCCCCTGACAGAAGACCCGACAATCCCTATGTCTACCCTCGTGTACAAAATCGCTGAGGATCGCGAACTTCAAGATATGAACTGCGTAAAGGTAGCCGTCGATAACAACGGGTATGCATTGTATTTTTCCCGTCTACCGATCCCATTTTGTCGGGATCAAGAATCAAAGATTGCTCACTATAGGCATTTGGGTTTTTACGCGTATCGTAAAAAATTCTTGTTGACGTTTACAAAGCTTCCCTACGGCTCACTGGAGGGAGCTGAGAAACTCGAACAGCTTCGGGCCTTAGAGCATGGCTTTAAAGTAAAGGTTGTAGAGACCCTATTTGATTCTATCGAGGTAGATGTACCGGAGGATGTTGAGGTAGTCGAAAAAGAACTTTCCCAATCAAAAAGCCCTGGGCTCTAAGCCCAG
>DAOVRY010000226.1 GCA_030633645.1 Pseudomonadota bacterium
TAAGGGGCCTCATATCAGACCTACCGCAGATATGGTACGGAATTCTATCTTCAACATTCTGGGCCAGACACTCACTGGTCTAGCCGTATTGGACCTTTTTGCCGGCACAGGGAGTCTGGGGATAGAATGTCTTAGCAGGGGGGCCAAAAGGGCTGTGTTCATAGATAACTCACAGCAGGCCCTTGCCATAATTAAGAAAAACCTCACCATCTGTGGGCTTGAGGAGCTTTCTATGGTTATTAGAGAGGAATTGCCCAAGGGTTTGACTAGAATCAGAAATTTCGGATGCGGGCAATTCGATCTTGTCTTCATTGATCCTCCTTACGGGAAGGGATATATTGAGCCTACCATTAACAAACTCGTTGAGAGCAATCTGCTCACGCAGGACGCCAAGGTAGTGGCAGAATCATCAACCAGCGCCAATGTTCCGTTACCATGTGAGATCCCTCATCTTCGGCTTCAACAGACCCGAGCTTATGGATCCACCGTAATAGGTTTCTACTCTTAGTCATGGGGCATTATGACGTGGAAAAAATGGCAATATATCCAGGCTCCTTTGATCCTGTAACCAATGGCCATCTCAGTATTGTGCGAAGGGCATTGACGATATTCAACTCTATCACAATCGCGGTAGCCTCTAATCCAATGAAAAATACCCTTTTTACTTTGGAAGAGAGGATGGACATGATCAGGGAATCAACCAAAAACGATAGAAAGGTCTTCGTTGACTCCTTTCATGGCTTGCTGGTTGATTACGTGAAGCGCAAAGAGACCAATGTTATTTTGAGAGGAATGAGGGCCCTCTCAGACTTTGATTATGAGTTTCAGATGTCCCTAATGAATAGAAAGTTGCGTAGAAACATTCAAACGATCTTCATGATGACTGATTACAAATGGCTCTATACTAGTTCTACCGTAATCAAGGAGGCAGCTAGTTATGGGGGGGCTATCGAGGGTCTCGTGCCTGAGATTGTCTGTCAGAGGTTAAAAGAAAAGTATGGTTACAAATCATAGCTCTGAAACAGAAGGAGGGGCAGTACATGACATTAACGAAAGAAAAGGTTACAGATCGTATCTACGATCAAGTGGGTCTCAGTAAAGGCCAATCCAGAAGGGTTGTAGAGAGTCTGTTAGAAATCATAAAGCAAACCTTAGAAAGGGGAGAAGATCTCCTCGTCAGTGGGTTCGGAAAATTCGTTGTGAAAAACAAGGCTGCTCGACGGGGCAGAAACCCTCAGACCAAAGAAGACCTCCGGCTAAAGGCGCGAAGAGTTGTTGTTTTTAGAACCTCTGGGGTTCTCAGGAGAAAAATCAATCATAAGGCCTAAAGCGCCACAACAAAGGTCTCCGAAAATCCAAGATATTCCAATCTCGTGACTATATTGCCTGCTTCAGTCATATTTTCAGAGAGAGAAACCCTGACCCGATAAAGGGTTCTTGTGGGATATGGTTCATACGGTGTTATGGTAACGTGATCAAAAATAACCCTGAGCCGGCCTGCCACACGTTCTGCATTTTCTCTCTTTTCAAAGGCGCCAACCTGTACGGTAAATCTTCCTCTGTTAAAATCCTTTGCCTCCACTAGCGTTTTCTGGGTATTACCTGATTTGATCTTGCCAACCTCCCGTGACAAGGCGATCAAATGTACCCGTGCCGTTCCAGGACCAATCAATTCTATCTCTTTTGCAGCGCCATAAGAAAGGTCAATAATCCTCTGTTTAACAAAAGGGCCGCGGTCGTTAATTCTGACTACTACCTCTTTTGAATTCGATAGATTTTTCACCTTTACATACGTTCCAAAGGGTAACGTTTTGTGAGCAGCAGTCTTATCATACATATTGTAGATCTCACCGCTGGAGGTCTTCTTTCGATGAAACTTCTTCCCATACCAGGAGGCAATACCTACCTGGACAAACCCTTCTTTGCTGGGCAGTGGGTAGTATGATACCCCGTTTACTGTATATGGTTTCGTTGTCGCTGGGAGTACGAGAGCCGGTTTTTTATATTTGCAAACCTTTATCTGCCTTTTGCTTACAGCACAACCAACAATACATATAATGATAAGGAGAAAAAAAATAAGCCCTACAAAATCATTCGTAGATTTCTTTTTCAAATATAGCATATCTTTATTCGACTAAACCAAGAAATATTGCTGATAATTGGACAAGTTACTTAGTAGGATAAATCTCTTCATGGGTTACTGGATACTTGACACTGGATATTTGTTACCAACTTTAGCTCACTTTGGTTAACAGTTCTTCCATTCAGGGTTCCTCTTTTCCAAGAACGCCTTCAGTCCTTCCTGAGCATCTGTTGTTTTCATCAATTCATTGAGATAGATATCTTCTATAGCCTTGAGTGACGGTTCAAAATCGTCCATCAGACCAGCCTTGATCGTCTTTTTGGTAATCCTTATGACCTCAGCACTCAGAGGAAGATAGGGCCTTACAAAGGTATCAGTTTCTTGAGATAAATCACCTTTCGCAACGGTTTTATTTATGAGACCCATCCCCAAAGCCTCCTGCGCAGAGATAATGCGCCCTGAGAGGATAAAATCCATAGCTGCCTTTCTTCCAATGATCCTCGGCATTATCTGAGCGGCAATGGGCGGCAGCACTCCTACCTGGATCTCTGGCTGGCCGAATTTCGCTGTGTCATCTGCAATCACCAGATCACAGAATATTGCCAGCTCACATCCACCACCTAAGCACGATCCATACACAGAGGCCACTGTCACCGCACCCAATCTATCCATCAATCGGAACATACCATGGAAGCTCTGGATCATCTTTGGCGCCAGATCACCCATATGTTCCGCTACATCAACACCTGCTGAAAAGCATTTCCCCTCTGCATTAAAGAGCACTACCTTGAGATCGTTTTTTTCTACCCACTCCCTCAGTGTTTCATTGATTTCATCCATCATCTCAATGTTCAAAACATTAACAGGAGGCCTTTTCAATGTTATGGTGCCAAGCCCTCTCTCAGTGTGTACGTCAATATGCTTCATCATCTTCTCCTTTCTTTGTATGATCTTCCATCAGCCAAACTGGGGAGTTTAACTCCTCCTTTTTGAATACCGTATTCTAAGGGAAAAATCATCATGTTTATACTCAAAATCCGACATGAGATCAACTCATTGGTGTCCAAAACAACTGTTTAGGCAGTGTGTGAGCTTTCAATCAAAACGAGCTCATCACGTAGGAGCGGGAATTTATTGTAGTATTGGAGTGCTGGAGTAATGGACATTTTTCTTTTCCCCAAAACCAATTATTCCAGCCTTTCAATATTCCAATTGGGGCGAAGCCCTAGGTTCTTATTTCTGAGCGAAGATTGGCTGTGAGCAGTTCCGAGGTAACAGGCTGTTTCCAAAATCCCTTTTCGCTTGGTCTA
>DAOVRY010000137.1 GCA_030633645.1 Pseudomonadota bacterium
AATGCCTTCATGAGAGATAAAACAGTAAGAAATTCCAGCCAGGCAACCTCTCGTTACAGCATCCAAGCCATAGGTTTCTCGATCCACTCCCTCACCCTTGGACTGCGCCTCTTGCCTTAAAATTCTATAGTATTGCGGTGCACAGGTAGCCTTAACCTGAAGGGGAACACTGTCTTGCTGTTGATAAAACCAGTGGAGCATATCCTCGTATTCCTGGGCATTTAACTCCTGGTTGACCATCTCTTTAGCGCGACCCGTAGGAACGAGTAAAAAAATGTGGTGCGCAACTGCCCCAAGACGCACTGCAAGGTCGAGAATGGCTTCTGCCTCGGACAGATTGTGTCTGGTCAGGGTGGTGTTGATCTGAAGTTCAACCCCCTGCTCTTTCAGGTTTGCTATTCCTTTCATGGCTCTATGAAAGGCCCCTTTAACCTGTCGGAACGCATCGTGACTCTCACTGGTAGCCCCATCAAGAGAAATACTTACCCGCTTAATCCCGGACTCACTAATCTGTTTTGCAACATCAGGAGTAATCAAGGTTCCATTAGAGCCCATTACCATTCTCAGGCCCTTTTTTGCCCCATACGCCGCCAGGGAGAAAATATCCTTTCTGAGAAGAGGTTCTCCGCCGGTGAGAATAACAATTGGTTTACCCACCTCGCCAATTTGGTCTATTACCTCCATTGCCTTGATTGTGTCCAGTTCCTGAGGATAGGGGCCAAAATATGATGATGCTCGGCAATGAACGCAATTGAGATTACATGACCGGGTAACTTCCCAGGCCAGTATACGAAGCTGGGGGTCATCCTCAAGCCTCTCACCCTTTTTCGGCTTATCTCCCTGCATGCTCAATCAGTGCCCTAGCTGCTTCTTTGGCAAAATACGTGAGGATAACATCTGCCCCAGCCCTCTTGATAGATAGGAGTATTTCCATCATTACCTTTTCTCCCTCTATCCAACCTCTTTGATCAGCTGCCTTGACCATAGCGTACTCCCCGCTCACATTGTATGCTGCTACAGGAAGATCTACGTGGGTGCGAACCTGATGAATAATATCCAGACACGGTAATGCAGGTTTGACCATAATAATATCGGCACCTTCTTCAACATCTATCAATGCCTCTTTAACAGCCTCCCTGGCATTAGCAGGATCCATCTGGTAACTTGCTCTGTCGCCAAACTGTGGTGCGGAATCAGCTGCATCACGAAATGGCCCATAAAAGGAAGAGGCATACTTCACAGCATAGGCCAAGATTCCCGTTTCTTTGAAACCCTCTCTTTCAAGGGTGTCCCTAATTGCCCTCACTCTGCCATCCATCATATCCGAAGGAGCAACGAAATCAGCTCCTGCCTGGGCATGAGAAAGGGCCACGCGCGAGAGTATTTCAAGGGTAGTATCGTTATCTACATAACCATTTTTTATGATCCCACAATGCCCGTGATCCGTATATTGGCAGAGACAGACATCAGTAAAAACACTCATTTCCGGCACCTTGTCCTTAATGGCGGTCACGGCCTGCTGAACAATTCCGTCCTGGGCGTATGCCTCGCTCCCTAACTCATCTTTCTTTTTTGGCAAACCAAACAGAATCACACCTGGTATACCCAGAGACCACACCGTTGCAGACTCTTTGGTGAGTTCATCAACTGATAACCTATACTGACCTGCCATAGACGGGATAGGCTCCCTCTCTCCTTTTCCATGCTTGACAAAGATAGGATAGATGAGATCATCCACACTGATAAAGGTCTCCCTGACCATTCTTCTAATTGCCGGGGTTCGTCTCAGGCGGCGAGGTCTCTTCATCATTCGTAGCCTCCCTTGTCTCCTTATTTTTTCGTATCCCTACGCGAGTCGTTGCTGCTAGGACCTCTGACACCAAGGCTTTTCGCCTCACCTTGAAATCCATAATTTCAAGCGTTTAAATAGAAAAGACTGTACGCATCTACAGAAGTAATTGCACCTCTGCACTCAGCAATGTAAAGGGCAGAGCAAAAAAGAACACCCCCTGTCTTCCACATGAAAAAATGATAGAGTTGTGCAAAGGTCTCATAAATGCTCTGGCTGGGAATAAGGGTGGGACATGAGTAATGAGCTTAGGATGTAGCCGGATTTTGGCTATAATACTTTTTAATGAGGCTATCAATATATTTCTCAGGATCTAACACTGCCTCTCTGGTAAGAGCAAATGATTCGAAACCAATGCGATCTTTCACTAATTTCAGCCCATACTCCAATTCGTTAGCGAGGCTAAGGCATATCTCGCTAATTTCGCGATCCTGTTCATAGGCAATCCTGATTATCTCGTCAATGGCACCATCTGCGAGGTTGACATTGACTCCGAGCTGGGAAAACAATCCTTCATTCTGGAGCTTTACCTGATGATACATCTCCTTGAAATCGAGAAAAACAGAATTAATATCGGAAATAGATTGAAGCGTTTGATCAGCAATCAAATCTATTCTATCGTCATACAATTTTAAACCCAGTTGCTCTTCAAACTCCTTTGCCCTGTCCGCTATGATCTTTTTAACCCGCTCCTTTTCGTTCGCAGCTGCTCTTTGAAACCCTTCTTCCAACTCAGGGTCACTCGTATCCTTAAAAGAATCAATCCGTATCAGCTCCTGTTCTTGGTCTTGAACAATCCTTAACGTAACCAACATCTTCCTCGTAGCAGTGGATGGAAGATGTTTTTCAAAAGGCATAAGGGTTCTCTCAACAGCGCTTACCAATCCTCTCGCGCCTGTTTTCTCCTGAGAAGCCATCTCTGCCAATACATCAAGTGCCTCATCTTCAAACTGAACATCAATGTCGTATGCCATGAAGTCCCGCTTCTTACTGAGGACAATAGGGTTGTTGGGGTTTTTCAAAATTGCTACAAGATCATCTTTGGTGAGCTCATCCAAAACAACAATTACTGGGAGGCGCCCGATAAATTCAGACTCAAATCCAAACTCAATAAGGTCTTGTGCTCGCACCTCTTTGAGAATATCCAAACTCGTCTCAGAAGAGTGTATATCTGCCTCAAACCCTATACCTTGACGTTTGAGCCGTTTCCTAATGATATCTTGCAACCCATCAAAGGCTCCACTCATAATAAATAGGATATTTTTTGTATTTACTACCTGCTTTTCCCTTTTCCCAGTTCTTCGGTAATGTTCAATTGCCTGTATCTGTGAAATTGGGTCATGGGGAACCTTCAGGTCTACATCAGTTTCTTCCATCGGCTTAAGAAGAGCCCGCTGCACCCCTGTCCTCGAAACATCATGACCGATAATGTTTTGGGAGGAAGCAATCTTGTCGATCTCATCTATGTAAATAATACCATTCTCAGCTAATTTAATATCATCATCCGCCTCATAAACCAGATCCCTTACCAAATCCTCCACATCACCACCTACGTAACCGGTTTCACTGAATTTGGTAGCATCACTTTTAACAAATGGAACGCCAATCTTTTGGGCAATCAGTTTTATCAAGTATGTTTTACCAACACCGGTAGGACCTATCATAAGGATATTGTTTTTGATCATCCCCACCGAGAAGGGCCCTTCTCTTTTAGAGCGTTTTTCAAGTGATTTGATCCGGTTGAAATGGGTACAGATTTTTGTAGCGAGTACACCCTTGGCCCGCTCCTGCTTAACCACATATCCGTCCAGGTAGGATTCCAGCTCTTCTGGTTTCATATCAAACGCAGGTGCACCAGTCTTCCTTTGCCCGGCCTTTGCTGCCTCTCCCTTTTTCTTGGGATCGCTCTGAGGAAAAAGGATAGGTGATATGATTTTAATACGGTCGCCGTATTTCTTGGAAAGATAATCGCCCAATTCCTTTTCCAGTTCTTTCTGGCTGGGAATTTTCTGGTCTTGGTCTTTTCTGTTCTCTGGCTTGTCCTCAAAATCCATTAGGTACCCTCATTTCGTAATGGTTAAGGATTGTCATCGCTCCCAATGAATCTAATATAGTCATTGTGCCTCATTTTGCAACCATTTTTTATGATTAGGTTTTTCCGTCTTTCTCAGGTCCTCTCTCTGGAAGCCAATCCCGCTCTGATACAGGTGCTTCAAATTGATTCAGCTTCTTTCTCTCCAATTGAATTACTACCGGCCCTAAACCCCATTGCCAACCGCCTGACTGACGCTCTTACGGGAGAAATTCCTGTTGCAAAGGACGGGCACGGTCACGTCATAGTGAAACATAACGTATTGATTTTCAAGCTTCTTGCAGGCTATGGGTGTCTTTTTTTTGGTTATGCCCCTGGCCCAGACCTGGCATATCAAGATGCGGTGATGGAAAGCGAGGCATTTATAACCAGTGAAAACAGTTGCATGTCCAAATCCCGTCGCGCCAGGGCAGGCCTATAACATGGCCCC
>DAOVRY010000092.1 GCA_030633645.1 Pseudomonadota bacterium
ATGCGATAGGGATTAATATCTTTTTTCGGGACGTAATGCAATCATTTTTTGGCTGCTCTGATGTCCCTCTTGGTAGGAGCTCTGCCTCTGAACAATCTGAAGTACCCTATGTTCTCATTAAACTGACATCGGGTGTACTTCAGAAATTCCATTGACTTCTCTTGCTCAATTCATGTGCTCATAGGGAATCCTGATCCACTCAATGGCAAAATGGCCTTTCAGTTTTGTCCTCTAATCGGCTCATCATTTCTGCGGCGGTAATAATCCCAGCGAAATAAGCTACCATGCAGAATCAAGCTGTATTTTAAGGAGGCGATAGTAAAGGGAAAAAAGAAGCCACCCCATATGTTGAGGTGGCTGTTTGTGAAGTTTGATTTAGAGGAAGGGGGATCCACCGTGATCCCCCTGGATTTTTTCTCTTAGAATAGGCCCTGCACCTTGCCCGTCTTTGTATCTACATCTACCCTTCTGAAGGCAGGATCTGAACTCGTTCCTGGCATCAGGCTAATTGCTCCTGCGCAAGGACAGAGGAATTTGGCCCCGGAATAGATCAACACATCCCTGATAGGAAGGGCCCATCCTTTGGGCACACCCTTTACCGCAGGATCATGGGTCAGGCTCAAGTGGGTTTTGACCATCATTGTGGCATAATCGTCATACTTGGAATCGGACTCCAGCATCTTTGCCTTTGCCTCTGCGTCAGCCGTCCAGGCCACGCCATCAGCCCCGTAAACCACCTTGGCGATCTTGTCAACTCGATCTCTGAGTTTCATCTCAAGGGGATACAAGAATTTAAACTCGGATTCCTGCTCGCATGCCTCTTTAACTGCATCTGCAAACTCCAGGGCTCCATCACCGCCATCTGCCCAAAAGGATGCCGTAGCACATCTGGCCCCTGCATCTTCAGCAGCTTTCCTGACCATGGCAACTTCATCCTTTGTATCGTTATGGAAAGAATTGATACATACAACCGGATTGATCCCTGACTCCCTGATGGTATGAATGTGATGCACCATATTGGGAAGACCCTTTTCGAGGAGGTCAAGATTTTCCTTAGTGTACTCTTCGGGTATCTTTAATCCTGCCACCACCTTGGGTCCACCGCCATGCATCTTCAAGGCCCTGATAGTAGTGGTAAGGACTGATACATGGGGCTTGAGGCCGCTGTATCGGCATTTGACATTCCAGAACTTCTCAAAGCCTATATCAGCAGCAAAGCCGCTTTCAGTAACATGGTAGTCAAACATCTTGAGTCCAATGCGGTCGGCAATGATAGAAGACTGCCCTACAGCGATATTGGCAAAAGGGCCGGCATGCACCATCAATGGCTGATACTCTACTGTGGAACAGAGAGTAGGATTGATGGTGTTCCTCATCCATGCTGTCATAGCACCACCCACTTCCAGGTCTTTAGTGGTAACTATATTTCCGCTCTTGTCAAAAGCAACGGTAATTTTATCGAGCCTTTCCCGGAGGTCCGCAAGGTCTTTAACAATGGAAAGAATGGCCATGAGCTCAGAGCCTACAGCGATTCCAAACTTTGACTGGAAGGTGAAACCATCCATTCTGCCACCCAATCCAATGACAATATTTCTCAGGCTCTGGGCACAGAAGTCCATGATCCACCCCATTTCAACCCTGGTAGGATCAATATTCAAGCGGCGCATTTTTGTAAGCCTTTGTAATTGCTCATCATTATAGTTACGCTCATGTTGCATTCTAGCGGTTAGGGCAACCATTGCCAGGTTATGGGCATTAATGATGTCATTGATATCCCCTGTGAGGCCCATGGAAAATTCAGTAAGAGGTATTATGAGTGCATTTCCACCTCCAGCAGCACTTCCCTTGATATTCATGGTAGGACCTCCAGAGGGCTGGCGAATACATCCACCTACATTAAGTCCCCTCTTTCCCAGGCCTTCTAAAAGGCCGCAGGTTGCAGTACTTTTTCCTTCACCCAGCGGTGTTGGGGTAATTGCAGTCACCTCAATGTATTTGCCATCTGGTTTGTCCTTCAAACGTTCGATGATCTTCAAGAAATCCAGCTTGCTTAGCCTGCCCATTGGAAGCATCTCATCCTTTTGGAGATTCAACTTCTCCTGCCACTCATCCGGTGTTGGCATGTTTTCTTCAGCTGCTTCTGAGATTTGCCAATCACTCATTTCAACTGCATTATAAGGCATCTACCTATCCTCCTTTCTTATTTATGAGTAGAAAAATTAATAAAAATCTCATCAATTGTCCCACATTCACTGATCAAACTCTGTCTATTCTTGTTATCACCTCCTTTTGAAAATAAATAACCTGTTGGTGAGGGCCTTTTACTCAGTAATAAGGCCATTTTTTGACGCGTGGGTTTTCTATTACTGTCAAAAGAATATGTGCTTGATTTAGTAGTCGGAAAAGGCAAAATCTATCTAATTGAAGGAAGGGTTTTTGTCAAGAAAATTCTCAACTAAACACATTTAAATATTCTCTTTTCTATGAGGGGTAGTATTCAAAAATGAGACCTTCTGATGGGGACTAGTCTCCTTTGGGCTTATTTCCCATATCATTGAGGAGAAATACCCAAAAAAGCCTGAGAAACACTTTCTACTATTAACACACTACTAAGATCAGCAATTGAACGGAGGAAGATCCGTGTGCTATGGTAACTTGTGCCCTGAATCAGGCAAGAAAGAAGATGGCCTTGACGCAGATGGAGAATGATAAAGATACAAGATAGGCGGCAAACCTGCTTACCCTCTTTAGAACACCATCGGTGAAAGGCTCCTTATGCGAGTGTATCGGTCACCATTTCGGTGATGTCCATGATCTTTATCTTACCCCTCTCCTCCCGGGGGATGGTACGGGCCCCCTTCCTGAGGTTATCCTTGCACGCGGAGCAGCCGGACACGATGATCTCCGCTCCCACCTCCAGGGCATCGCGGACCCTTAGGGCTGCCATGTCTACTGCCATCTCCGGGTTATAGGCCTGCATGCCCCCGCCCCCTCCGCAGCACCGGGCATCGAGCCTGTTTCTCGCCATCTCAATGAGTTCAAGGCCGGGAATCTTCTTCAGGATATTTCTCGGCTCCTCGAAGATATTGCAGGACCTTCCGAGGTCACAGGGATCGTGGTAGGTGACCTTCCCTACCACCTCACCCGTGAGTTTGATCCTCCCCTCGCAAAGGAGCTTCTCGAAGTACTGCACCGAGTGGTATACCTCAAGGCCAAGGTCTCCTATTTCAGGGTACAGGGTGGTGAAGGTCTTGTAGCATCCCGCACACGGGGTCACCAGCTCACGTGCCCCCGTGGCCCTGATTTTATCGATGAGTTTTTTCGCCTGAGATTCAAACTCTTCCGAGCCCATGAGGTAGAGTGGGAACCCGCAGCAAGTCTCTTGGGTGCCGAGGGTAGTGTAGTCCACCTGGGCGGAATCGAGGGCCTTGATGAAGCTGGGTACAATCTTCATATCCATGTAGCTGGGAAGGCACCCCATGAAGAGCAGCGTCTCGGCATTGGATTTGAGCTCCCCCGTTCTCGCCTTCTCCCTGAGTTCAGGGGGGTAGATCTCGATCCTCTCTTCCTGGGCGCTTGCAAAGACATTGCCTTGCTTGAGGATGCTGTCCCTCACTCCTAGCAGGGGTGGCGGAGCAAAGCCGTCCCTATAGAGCTCTTTTCGAACCTCCTCTATAATCTCACTCCCTTCGACCCCAGCCGGGCAGGTATAGTTACAGGCCTGACACGTAGTACAGGTGTAAAAGGTATCTGCCAGTTCCTGAGAAAGTTCGATCTGTCCGTCCATCACCTCCTTTAAAAGTAGCATCTTACCCCGAGTGTTCAAGGCTGGCCGTAGCGTTAGAGCGAATATTGGACACACAGCCTGGCAAAAGCCGCAACTCGAGCACCTCAGGATTTGATCGCGGTATTTTTTCTCAAACTCGTACTTGGCTTGCATCTAATATCTCTCTATAATAGCTCCCCGGTGAAATACTTTGTACACTCACTCACCTGCAAGTTTTCATCCCCGTTATTTCACAGGGTGAATCTGTGAAAATCTGTGGCTAATTTATTCTTTTATTTCCTATGAGCTCCGAGCAATGAGCTTTTTCATACTTCTAATGCCATCTTACCGGGATTGAGGATATTGTTTGGGTCAAACAGTTTTTTGATGCCACGCATCACATCCATGGCCACCGGGTCGTGCTCAAGGTGCATGAACCGTGCCTTAGCTAGTCCGATGCCGTGCTCGCCGGTGAGGGTACCGCCAAGCTCAATCACCTTATCGTAAATTGCGGCTGAGGCCTCTTCGACGCGCTTTACCTCCTCGGGATTGGTGCCATCGAAGCTGATGGTTGGGTGCAGATTCCCATCACCGGCGTGTCCCACGGTGGGAATTTTCAGTTCATACTTTTTAGCGATATCGGAGACTGCCCTGAGCATATGGGGCATCTTTGATATGGGCACGGACAAATCCTCCACAAAGAGGTTGTTATTAATCCGGGACATGACCCCGTAGGCAGATTTTCGGGCTGTCCACAAGGCTTCGGCCTCTTCCTCTGAGTCGGCCCGCTTGAATGCGGAGGCGTTGTTTTTCTTGAAGATATCGATAATTTTGGCAAGTTGGAACTCCGTCTCCTCTTCGGTGTAGCCGTCGGTCTCGGCAATCAGTATTGCCTCTACCTCTGGAAGATTTAGATCGGTGTTCTGATTCATGGCGATAAGGGTCTGCTGATCAACTATCTCCAATGCACTGGGTATGATCCCGGAATGCATGATCTCGCTCACAGCCCGCCCGGCGTCCTCCAGGTCATCAAAGGTTGCCATGGTGGTAAGGGTAAGAGGTGGTTTGGGATTGATTTTGAGAGTAATCTCGGTGATTACTCCCAGGGTGCCCTCGGAACCGACAAATAGCTTGGTCAGATCATAACCGGATACACTCTTCATGCAATTAGAGCCTGTGTGCATCACCCGACCATCGGGCAGGACCACTTCTAAGGCCAGGACATAGTCCTTGGTGGTGCCATACTTAGCACCCTTGATACCTCCGGCGTTGCAGGCTACGTTACCTCCCAGAGTGGAGACGGTGCCGCTTGCCGGATCAGGCGGGAAAAAGAATCCGTGTGGGGCTAGGGCCTCCTCAAGCCTGGCGTAAACCACGCCCGGCTGGACCACGGCCAACCGGTCTTCAATGCTGATCTTAATGATTTTGTTCATGCGCCCCAAGTCAAGAACTACGCCACCTTTTTCAGGCACGGTTAAGCCGGCTAAGGAGGTTCCCGCACCACGGGCTGTGACGGGAAATTTCTCCTTGTTG
>DAOVRY010000278.1 GCA_030633645.1 Pseudomonadota bacterium
AAAGAAGTCTCACCTTGGATTTAAAAAAAGAGAAGGGAAAGGAGATATTAAAAAGACTCATCGCCAAGTCAGATGTCTTGGTTGAAAACTATCGATTGGGAACACTGGAGAAATTAGGGTTTGGTTATGAATCGTTAAAGGAAATTAATCCCCGTTTGATCTATTGCAGCATTACCGGCTATGGACCGACTGGCCCTATGTCTCAAGAGGTCGGTGTAGATCTCGTGGTGGCTGCTGAAGCAGGATTGATAGGTATTACAGGAGAAAAAGACAGACCCCCTTCCAAGGTAGGTGTGGCCATAACAGATATCCTTACTGCCCTTTTTGCTCAGGGAGCAATCGCAAATGCCCTTTACCATAGGGAAAAGACAGGAAGGGGTCAGAAGATAGACTTATCTCTATTTGAATCCCAGGTAGCGACCCTCTTTAATATGTCATCAATCTACCTTATTGGTGGTGAAGTTCCTCAACGATGGGGCTTAGCCCATCCTACTATCGTCCCCTTTCAGGGTTTTAAGACAAAGGATGAAGAATATATTATGGTCACTGTCACGAGTGAAAAGATGTGGGAAAAGTTTTGTCACGTGATGGGAACTCCAGGGTTTATTCATGATCCCCGGTTTAATATGAACAAAAAACGAGTTATGAATAGGGAACAACTCGTTCCTCTCCTTGAGAAGAAGATAGCCAGCAGGAACTCCAATGAATGGCTTTCAGAGTTTAAAAAGGTGGGGATACCCTGTGGCAGGGTAAATACCATGGACAAGGTCTTCAACCATCCTCAAATCAAACCCCGCAACATGGTGGTCGAGGTCAAACACCCTACGGCTGACAAGATCAAATTGGTTGGAATCCCGGTAAAGTATTCGGAAACACCTGGCTCCATCCGACTTCCCCCGCCTCTATTGGGTCAACATACAGAAGAGATTCTCTCAGACCTGTTAGGTTACTCTAAGGAGGAGATTGGTGCTTTTAGGCAGGAGGGGATTGTGTAGGCTTCTTACATAGCTCGCAGAGTCATGGCCGGGCCAGAGGTCAAAGAGGTATATTACCATGTCGCTTCGGATATCTAATTTCCTGTTTATCAATTAGGCACTCCAAGGTTACGATCAACCTTTTTCTTGTTTCCTTAGGCTCAATAATATCATCTACAAGGCCTCCATGTACCAGTGGATAGGGACCGGCTGCCTCCTTCAGCTCTCCTATCTTTTTTTGTCTGAGCTTGTCGGGGTCAGAGGCCTCCGCAATCTCTTTTCCATAGATAACCTCAGCAACAGCCTCCGCACCCATTATGGCTGACTCCCCCGTTGGCCAGGTGTATATGTAGTCAACACCAATATCTTTGTCTATGCCCATTGCAGGTTTCGCGCCTCCATATGCCTTCCGTATCAAGACGGAAATTTTGGGCACAACCGACTCTGAGATAGCATATAAGACCTTGGCGCCGTGCCTCAAGATTCCACCATGCTCCTGTTGCGAGCCAGGGAGAAACCCCGTGGTATCCACTAAGAAGATCAAAGGAATGTTGAATGCATCGCAAAACCTGATGAATCTGGCCTCTTTGTCAGAGGAGTCTATGCTAAGAGAACCTGCCATAAACAGGGACTGATTTGCAATCATACCCACTGAGTAGCCATTAAGACGACCAAAGCCAGTAATAATATTTTTTGCGAACTCAGCTTTGATCTCAAAAAAGGCTCCACCATCCAGAAGGCGTCTAATGATTTCTTTCATGTCATACGTCTTTCGGGGATCAGTAGGGATGATATCGCCAATGCCATCATCCATCCGCTCCGGATCATCTCCTGTTGGGATTCTTGGAACTTTCTCTCTGTTGTTTGATGGAAGATAACTGAGCAATGCTCTAATCTGCCTAAAACATTCGTCCTCTGTTTTAACTATCACATCCGCCAAGCCCGAGATCTGACTATGGACCTTTGCTCCGCCTAGTTCCTCTTTGGTTACTGCTTCGCCTAAAACCTCCTTTACTGCAATGGGGCCGGTGGCAAAAGTATAGCTCTTTTTGTCTACCATAAACACAAAATCGGTTAGAGCCACAGCATATCCCGCATTGCCAGCACCTGGTCCCAGCATGGCCGAAATCTGCGGTACAATCCCTGAGGCCTGGGTGCAGCGGTAGAAGATGGAGGAACGGCAAACGGGTAAAGGTTTGTTCTCTGTATCCAGTCTTCCTCCCGCGGAATCCCAAATACCGATGACAGGGACACCCGTCTTGATGGCCATATCAATAATGCCTGTTATCTTGCTCCTATGTATAGGCCCGGTAGTGCCAGATCTGATGGTATAGTCTTGAGCATACATGCAAACCCTTCGGCCATCTATCTTACCATGCCCCACCACGACGCCGTCCCCATACAGGTCTTTTTCGCTATCCTCGGGAAGAGCGGCGAGCATATTCATCTCAACAAAGGTAAATGGGTCTAGGAGGCGGGTTACTCTCTCGTGGGCTGTATATCGTCCAGCCTCATGTTGTCTTTCAATACTCTTGAGATCACCACCTACTGAGGCTATGGCTTTTTTCCCTCTCAGGTCTTTTATCCTCCTTGTTAGTTCTTCATTCATTTCTCACCTACCTTTTTTCTCCACAATTAAGCTTCCATCCAGCACGCGGTTTATGCTTAATAGAAATATGATGCATTCGTAAAAAGTCGATTTTGCTCTATCCGTGAGCATTTTGGGCGCACTTAAGATGTTCAGCTAAAATGCTAAAACTCGTTCTAACGCCCTCAAACAGTTAGCATTTCTTAACGCTGAACATCTCAAGCGCTTTTCTCCCAAAATGCTCAATCTCGTTCACAAAACACT
>DAOVRY010000024.1 GCA_030633645.1 Pseudomonadota bacterium
CCTTAGAATCATAGGCTCCATCTATATAAACCATTTTGAAACGCCCACTCATCTAAACTATGTGGGGCATAATCCAAAAAAAAGATACCCATACCCTGCAAGAAGCTTAAAAACCAATAGGTTAGATTTCACTATGACGTGAGACTAACCATCTCAAAGGCCCAAAACAATGGTGAGCAAGACATACAACAACATACTCGATACAATTGGAAATACCCCTATTGTGCCTATACGGCATCTTAACAGTAAGGACAAGGTTACCGTAGTTGCCAAACTTGAGTCTTTCAATCCTGGGGGGTCAATCAAAGACAGGATAGCCCTCTCCATGATTGAAGAGGCAGAGAACAGTGGCCACTTAACCAAGGATAAAGTCATTGTTGAGGCCACGAGCGGTAACACCGGAATAGGCCTTGCCCTTGTGGCTGCTATTAAGGGTTACCGGGTGTTGCTCACCATGTCTGATTCAGTGAGTGAGGAAAGGAAGAGAATTCTAAAGGCACTAGGGGCAGATCTCAGGTATACCTCCTCCCGTCTCGGCACCGATGGTGCTATTGAAGAGGTGTATAGTCTGGTCAGAGAAGAGCCAGACAAATACTGGCTGGCAGACCAATTCAACAATGAAAGCAACTGGAAGGCCCATTATGACGGAACTGCCCTTGAGATTTGGGAACAGACTGAAGGAAAAGTAACCATGGTGGTGACTGCTATGGGCACTACCGGCACGGCAATGGGTGTTTCCAGAAAACTCAAGGAACTCAATCCAAGAATCGAGGTAGTCGGGGTCGAACCGTATCTGGGTCATAGTATCCAGGGAATGAAAAATATGAAGGAATCTTATCAACCTGAAATATTCGATAAGAACCTCCTGGATCGCATTGTCTATATTGAAGATGCAGAGGCCTTTGAGATGACACGGCGGCTTGCCAAGGAAGAGGGGATATTCGCGGGCATGAGTTCTGGAGCAGCCATGGCCGCTGCTCTCAAAATAGCTCAGGAAATAGAACAAGGTCTGCTCGTAGTAATTTTGCCTGACGGTGGAGAACGATACCTGAGTACCACGCTCTTTATGGACAGAAAGAAGACTGGCATCATCCTCTTCAATACCATGACCAGGCAAAAAGATGCCTTTATGCCCATCAAAGACAACACAGTGTCTATATATTCATGTGGACCAACCGTATCAAGATTCATCGGCCTTGCCGGTTGCAGGAGGTACGGGGTCGCTGATCTATTGAGACGGTACCTTGAGTTCAAGGGTTTTACGGTAACCCACATCATCAACATAACCGACCTGGATGACAGGACAATTCAGGGAGCCGAGGCTGCAGGTGAGGACGTAAAAACCTTTACCGAGAAATATTACAGAGAATTCTTGAACGATATGGATGCCCTCAGAATCAAAAGAGCAACCAGTTACCCTTTGGTTAGTCAACATGTTGAGGAAATGATAGATATCACTCAAAGACTCTTAGAAAAGGGCTTTGCCTATGAGCGGTTACGCTCTGTGTATTTCGACATTTCCCGGTTTCAGCACTATGGTAAACTTTCCAGGGTTGATTTAGATAAAATGAGGGTCGGGAAAACAGTGGATCTTGATAACTATGACAAAGACAACCCACGAGACTTTACCCTGCTTAAGAGGTCAACATTGCATGAGCTCAAAAGAGGAATCTTCTTTCCCACGAAGTGGGGCAATGTCCGACCCAGCTGGCACATAGAGTGTGCTGCCGTGGCCATGAAATCCTTTGGGGAGACCTTTGACATACAGACCGGGAGTATGGACCTCATCTTTCCACACCATGAAAATGATATAGCTATATCAGAGGCCCTTACTGGCAAGCCATTAGCTAACTACTGGGTTCACAATGAACTGGTAAAAGAAAAAAACCATCCTGAAATACCCCAAGAAAGGGCGCTCACCCTCAGAGACGTCTTCAATAGGGGATATACCGGAAGGGAAGTGCGATTCTGGCTCGTCAGTATGCACTATCGCAAGGCAATGGATTTTTCATGGTCAAAGCTTGATGTGGCAAAAAAAACAGTGTCCCGGCTAGACAGGTTCGTTGACAAACTCCGCACCTGCCAAAAAGGCCCGGTCATAGGTGAAATTGATCAATTGATCTATGATCTCAAACAGAAGTTTGTAGGGGCAATGGATGACGATCTGAATATCTCGCAGGCCCTGGCAGCACTCTTTGACTTTATCCACAGCATCAATCGTATCATGGATTTTCAGGGTTTAGATCTCTCGGATCGCACAAAGATTGAGGATGTTCTCTCCGGGCTTAACTCAGTGCTCATGATCATGGATCTGACAGAACCAGAATCTTCTTACCAAATAGAGGAATTAATAAGGGAAAGGGCTGCCGCTCGGCAGAAAAAGGATTGGGCACGGGCTGATCACTTGAGAGATGAGCTCAAAAAACTAAGGGTTGAGGTGACTGACACAAAAGATGGGACAACCTGGCGAAGAATTAAAGAAACGTGATAAAGGAAAATATGAAGTATGGTGGCGGAGAGAGAGGGATTCGAACCCTCGGTGGAACTTTCGCCCCACACTCACTTAGCAGGCGAGCGCCTTCAGCCAACTCGGCCATCTCTCCGCAACCCCGCTAAAGCGGGGTACTACTAGCTGGTAGCTCCTAGCCTATAGCATTATGTTTTAGGCTTGTTTCGGAATGATGCTATTTGCTTTACTAGGTTGTATACCTTGTCTTCAATGCTCTGATTTAAATCCTCATCAATATATTCATAGAGGGTTGCCAGATCAAATCCTGCAACGGTTTCATAGACAGATCTCATTGATATACCCAAAAATCGGGCAAATTCAGTATCAGAATTGTCAGCCGATCCCTCAGCAATATAGCATCATAGTTTTCCAGACACAAGTCAAAGGCCAAAAGCCAATGATGAAATTTAACATAATTAAGCTACTAGCGGGATTACTATTTGCTGTTATGTTTTTACAGGCTGTTGTGGAAAACCTCTTTGCTAAGAGCTAATTGCTACCAGCCACAGGTGAAATTTAACAGCGTTAAATTTCCTGGCGGAGGGAGTAGGATTCGAACCCACGGTCCCTTTCGGGACAACGGTTTTCAAGACCGCCTCCTTCGACCACTCGGACATCCCTCCACTTTCTTATTTTATAGCATAACAGAAAAAACCCGTCAAAAAATTTCCTGCGCAACAAAGCCCCGAATAAATACCCCACGTGCTTTCATCAGTGCCAAATCCCGGGGATTTGTTTCAAATAATTCTCCTTGACTTCTAACAAAGATTAATATTAGTTAATATTGATCAATAGAAATGATACATAATAATACTGTGGAATCCTGGAAATGGAAGAACTCATTACCCTTGAAGAACTTTCAAGGTATCTGAAAATAAGCAAGCCCACTTTATATAAGATGGTGGAAAGGGGTAAAATCCCGGCCCTGAAAATAGCCAGCCAATGGCGCTTTAAAAAAGAAGATATTGGCAGGTGGGTAGAAAAACAGAGAAAAAATTGAACTTGGGGGTCAAAAGATGAATTCGGCAACTCAAACGTGGCGGCATCCTGGAGGTAAACTCAGGGAACTCGGGCCAGAAAGCCTTTCAGACACCGAGCTTCTCGCTATTTTGATTTCTTCTGGTCTTAAAGGCAAGCCTGCTGAAAAGATTGCGGAAGAGATCCTCGCCAACTTCGGCTCCTTCAAGGGAATGGCAAACCAGCCTCTGGAAAAATTCTTAGCATTTAAGGGGATCTCGGACGTCAAAATTATCCGAATTGCCGCAGCTTTTGAAATTGCACGCCGCCTGTCAAAGGAAGGGTCAATCCATAACGATCCAGGGTTGAATGACAAATGAACCAACGATAAAAGAGGTGAGAGAGGCTGCTGAAAGAATCAAGCCCTTTGTGCATTGCACCCCTGTTCTCACGTGTAGCAGTCTTAACCGGATGTGCGAAGCGGAGATATTCTTTAAGTGTGAAAACTTTCAGAAGGCCGGCGCCTTTAAAATCCGTGGGGCAACCAATGCGGTTTTCACCCTTACAAACGAAAAGGCTTTGCATGGGGTGGCCACACACTCATCAGGCAATCACGGGGCCGCTCTGGCCCTTGCTGCCCGCTGGCGAGGGATTAAGCCATATGTGGTGATGCCTGAAAACGCCCCCCAGGTAAAACGGGGTGCCGTGGCTGGGTATGGTGCCGAGATCGTTTTCTGCAAACCAACCCTCGCGGCACGTGAGGAGAGTTTAGCTACCGTAGTAGACCATACCGGTGCTGTTTTTATCCATCCCTATAACGATTACCGGGTCATTTCTGGTCAGGGAACTGCTGCACTGGAACTCTGCCAAGAGGTTCCAGAGCTTGATATCGTAATTACCCCGGTGGGCGGAGGTGGTTTGTTGAGCGGAACCGCTCTTGCGGTTTCCGCACTTTCACCAAAGACCCAGGTGATTGCTGCGGAACCCAAAAGGGCCGACGATGCATATCGTTCTTTTCACGCTGGAATAATCATTCCTTCAGATAATCCTGATACCATAGCAGATGGACTCCGCACATCCCTTGGTGACCTCACGTTTCCTCTCATAAGAAAATACGTCAGAGATATCGTTACCGTGAGTGAAGAAGGTATAGTTACGGCAATGCGCCTCATTTGGGAGAGGATGAAGATAATCGTGGAGCCTTCAGCCGCAGTAACCCTCGGGGCATTGTTGACAAAAGCCCCTCAGTTCTCCGGGAAACGCATTGGAGTCATTCTTTCGGGGGGAAACGTGGACTTAGCACATCTTCCCTGGATTGAAAAAACAGTAGAACAATAGAAAGGCCCTGCATGTATCGTAAGGGGGGCAAACCTAATTATCACTAGTTGCCTAAAATGCTTCCTGAGCTTAACTGGCTCCCCCTCAAAAATTCCTGAACAGGGAGTCGTTTCTTACCGGGTGCCTGTATCTCTCTAATAATTACTGAGCCCTTTCCGGTCTCTATCTCAATGCCTCTCTCCGTCAAACCCCTTATCCGGCCTGGCACTAAACCTGTTTGCGTAGCATGTGCAACAGAACACCTGTAGAGTTTCAGCATTGTTTTATTATAGTAAGTAAAGGCCCCTGGCCAGGGATCCAAACCCCTAACTAACCCGCAGACACGTTCAGCCGGCCATGACCAGTCTAACATGCCGTGCTCCTTGGTAAGCTTTGAGGTATAGGTAGCAAGAGAATCATCCTGTTTTTTCTTCTTAATGCTCCCTTGAGCCAGCCCCTCCAGGGTCTTTATGAGCAATCCAGGTGCCAAAGATAAAAGCCTATCATGCAACTCACCTGCTGTCTCTCCCTCCAAGATATCCACCTTCTGTTGCAAAAGCATGGGCCCAGTATCCATACCCTCGTCCATAAACATGGTGGTAAGCCCTGTCTCCCTCTCGTTGTTGATAACGGCCCACTGAATTGGTGCTGAACCCCTATATCGAGGCAAAAGCGACGCATGAATATTGATTCCTCCCCGCTGTACTGATCTCAGTACCTTACCAGGGATTATCTGCCCAAAGGCAACAACAACAAGAAGTTCAGGTTTTAGTGAAAGCAGGGTTTTCAAGAAGTCATCATCTAACCGCTCTGGCTGGAGTATTTTAAGGCTGCGTTCTTCGGCGAGCACCTTAGTAGGTGAAGGGGTCAATCTTCGGCCTCTGCCCTTTGGTCTGTCTGGCTGGGTGACTACAGCAACGATGTCGTATCCTTCGTTTATGAGGGCCTCTAAGGCAGGAACAGCGAACTCAGGTGTGCCCATAAACATTATCTTGGGCCTAGACGGAAATAAGTCATAAGATGCTTCCGTATCCATTATCGCCCTTTTTTATTAACTTATCTATCTTTTTCCTATAAAGATTTCTCTTGAGATGACTCACATGGTCAAGTATCAGTTTCCCATTCAGGTGGTCAATCTCATGCTGGATGCAGATGGCGAGCAGATCTTCTGCCTCAATATCAATGGGTTTCCCATACCTGTCCACGCCCTTCACCTTAAGGTATTTTTTCCGGGTAATCTCTTCTTGAAAGTCTGGTACGCTGAGACACCCCTCTTCAAACTCTATCTTGTCCTCTGCCAAGACAATGGTGGGATTAATCAATACATTTAGATCCTTGCCTTTCTCTCTATATTTGATATCAAAGATAATAACCCTCTTTGGTACTCCGACCTGATTTGCAGCGAGACCTATGCCTGATGCCTCATACATAACCTTGCCCATGTTATCTATGAGATTCTGAATTTCATCATCGATATTGACAACAGGTTCCGCCTGCTTTTTTAGGATAGGATCTGGATAGGTACATATCTTCATGGCTCACTAACCCCACAGAATTCCGCTCCTACGAGCATTTCAATCTAACTGCTTCCCTCACAAAAATCAAGCTGATATAGGCTGGGGTTTACTTAGCTTTGAGTGGAATCCATTATTTCTGAGCGAATGATAGATTCCACTAATAGAATCAAAGTTTGTAAAGAGAATCATCATATTCATGAGACCCAAGCAAAACCTATTAGAAAACTGCCGGGGACAAGGAAATATCAGCAAGATACCAGTGTCTTATCTTGACAACAGTCTGCGCTAAAACTATCCTGATACCTAGTGTCTCGTATCATATGTTTATAGAACTATCCTAGACAGAGGCATGGGCTGTTCCTGAAAGGTGATATCTCAAAATAGATTCCACTGGACCCTGCCGTGTTATTATCTTTGAGGTTTCACGCCCCGAAAATAAAAGTCTTGAGATAATGCTTTTTGAAACCTCAAAGATAATAACACCTCCTGTTGAGCCTATAGATATCGCCTTGAGGGAATAGGGCATGCCTTATGAAAAAGCTGGGTCACTGATTCCCAAATACCGTATTCTTAGATGCCCGAATTTATGGTACGAGACACTAGGTTCAAGCCACTCAACCCCAAACAATTAACTCATTTCATTGAAGATATCCAGAGAACCTTGAGCATCGAAGACCTTAAACTATTAAAAGAGGGGGCCCATGAATTTGGGGTTGAGCTTTCAGAAAAACAAGTATCCCTTTTTGCCCTGTTCCTGGATGGGCTATGCTTATGGAACCAGCGCATGAATCTCACGGGCATATCGGAAAGAAGAGAAATGATGATCAAACTCCTTCTCGATCCCCTCGTTGCACTCCCGTATCTTCCGTCAGGTGGAACAGTACTCGATGTAGGATCAGGGGCTGGCATTCCAGGGTTGCCATTAAAGATAGCGAGAAACGAATTGGAGGTCCACCTTCTTGAATCAAAGGCCAAAAAGGTCAGCTTCTTAAGGAATATGATTAGAACCTTGGGCCTCACAGGGATTGCGGCATATGAGGGTCGGGCAGAAAAAAGACTTACTCCATCGGGACTTTTCCCCTCCTATGACGTGGTAACTGCGCGTGCCTTGGCTCCTCTAAAGAAAACTATTGGTATATGTTCTCCCTATCTTAAACAAGGCAGTCTTTTGGTAACATTCAAGGGGTCAAAGGTTAACCAAGAAATTCAAGATAGCGAAAGATTGCTTGAGGAATCACACCTTAGGATGAGCAAGAAAATTTCCTACCGTTTGCCAGAAACGGGGGGAAATCGGTATCTCGTCATCCTGAAAAAGGAAACCAATTAGTACCGTTCAAAAGTGTTTACTCAATGGTATATTGGTTAGAGAACGGGTACACACTTGCCTCTATCCGGTCATGCCCATTTTCTCAAGGCGCTATCTACAGGCCTCAAGGGAGGTGGCCAAATCTGTGGGGTTTGGATGAACCAGACAGACACTCCTAGGGCTTCAGAGGTGTAAACCCC
>DAOVRY010000032.1 GCA_030633645.1 Pseudomonadota bacterium
AATTACCATGGCCAGGGTAACCAGTGCATAGATACTCCCGATAGCAATGCCACTTACTATAAGCTGTAGAAACATGTGATTCTCGTTACTGGTTACTTGTTGCTTGTTATTGCTTACTGCCTACTGCTTTACTGCCAACTGACCTGAATATTAAAACGGCCATGTTTTCCAGTATATCTTTGTCCTTATCCAGAAGCCGTATAGACCAAGGGGCTCAAAAACTACAATTAAAACAATTATTAATCCGAGACAAATACTTGCGACATTGTGAATACCGGTAACACTCATCCACCGCTCTGAAATAGTCGTGAGCAATTGCCCCAAATAGGGCAGATCCTGAACCTTATCCAGCATGAGGATCAACCAGGTCATCACCACCCCGCCCATAATGGAGCCAAATATCGTTCCGAGCCCGCCCACAATAACAAACGCCAGAAAATAGATTGAAAGAATAAAAGTAAAGCTACTTGGGTTGATAAAGCCAAGCATAAATGCCATCAACCCCCCTGCAATGCCTGTGTAGAAGGCGCTTATGGCAAAGGCCAGGGTCTTATAATAGGTCAGGTTAACGCCCATTGTCTCGGCAGCGATGTCTGAATCCCTGATGGCAATGAAGGCCCTGCCAACCTTGGTTTTCATGAGGTTCCTGGCAGCCAAGGTTAGAAGAAAGGTGATGGATATGATTACAAAGTAGAGTCCCCTGTCACTCGATACAGTACATAGACCAAAAAGCTTAAGGGTAGGTGCCTGTATCCCCATCCTTCCCCCAAAAAGCTCCCAACGGGCTATTAGCTGGGTAATAGCCATACCGAAACCAAGGGTAGCGATAGCGAGATAAGGGCCTTCTAACCGCAGGGCAGGGAGCCCGAGGACAAAACCGAAAACAGCAGCAATGGCACCGGCGGCAGTAAATGCAACAAGAAAGGGGAAAGAAAGTGTGCCCATAAAGAGAACCGTGGTAAAGGCTCCTATAGCAAAGAATCCGGCATGGCCGAGGGATATCTGACCAGTATAGCCTACTAACATATTCAACCCGACAGCAACAAGAACGTTTATGGCCATATAATTGGCCATGTAGATGTAGTAGTTTGGTGCCAGAAATGGGAAGGTAACTAAGGCAGCTATGAGCATCAAAAACCAGAACCACAGCACCTTGCTGTCCAGAAGCTGAATATCCTCGTAATAATCCCTTTTTATGTCCACGGTATGTGTCTCTTAGTTTTCCTCTTTGGCTTCGTAGACCTTCTTTTCAATGAAAATCCTGACAAGCTCCTTGTCAAGCCTGCCCTTGGCAGCCTCCTCCTGTAGGATAGCTAGTGACCTCAGTGGATCCATGCTTTTTCTATATGGTCTATCCTTGGCTATGAGTGCCTCATAGATATCGGCCACCGTAATTATTCTTGTCTGAAGGGGAATATTCTCTGATGTAACCTGTTTTGGATAACCCGATCCATCAAGCATTTCATGATGCCCAGCAGCAAAAAGAGGAACCCTTTTCAGGGAACCTTTAAAGGGTATCTTATCAACGATGTTTTCAGTGTGAATCACATGGGATTGAATCTCCTCCACGTCACCCTTTGTCAGGTTACCCTTTCTTACAGAGAGATTTTCAAATTCAAAATCAGTGAGATAACCTCTTTTTTGCCCTTCAAAATCTAAGTATTTCTTCTTGTAGATCTCCTCTAATCTTTTGAGCCCTGGTTCATCTAGGAAGTTGCTGGTATTAATCTCCTTGATAAATGCCAGGTCCTCCTCTATTTGTTTCAGTCGACCGTTCAGGTC
Organism: Pseudomonadota bacterium; assembly: GCA_030633645.1. Lineage (GTDB taxonomy): Bacteria > Desulfobacterota > DSM-4660 > Desulfatiglandales > B25-G16 > JADFWK01. The sequence continues at coordinate 1,783 of DAOVRY010000032.1, forward strand.
TCTATCTAGTTCTCTGATCTCTTTTCCGTTTCCCCCCTCTTTTTGAAGTAAAACAAGTTTCTTTTTGTCGGTTTCAACGATGGCAGAGGCTTTGATACTCTCAAAACGACTGATAAGGGCGGCTGTCTCGGCCTCTGAAAGGCGACTCCGTTTATCAAGCACCCATTCCCTTACACCAATTTTTCCAATGTCGTGAAGCCAGGCTGCATAATTGAGCTCTTCAAGTTCGGCAGGGCCAAATGACACAGGAGTGTATGGACCATCATGGGTGTCGTTGATGGCTCTGGCTAAGGCCATGGTATACTTAGCAACCCCCTTAGAATGTCCGGCAGTAAAGGGGCTCCTCGCATCTATGGCCGAGACTGAATACTGGATGAGGGCCTCAAAGACAGCCTTTATTTCTTTGATAAGCTGCGCATTCTTTATGGCCACAGCTGCCTGTGAAGCCAGAGATGAGACAAGGGATTCTATGCTGGGATCAAAGGGGATAACCTTTCCATCGCTATCGATCGAGTTAATCAGTTGGAGAACGCCAATGATCTTCCCTTCTGTGTCCTTCATTGCCACTAGAAGCATCGACCTTGTTCTGTAATTGTTTCTCCTATCAAAGTCTCGATTAAACTCGAAACCAGCTTCTGGAGAGAGATCATAGGCATCGGGGATGTTCAGGGTTTCACCAGTGATGGCGACGTACCCAGAAATACTATTTTTGGTAAGGGCGAGAGAGTATGGTTTAAATGTGTCCGGTTTCATACCGGCCTTTTTTTTCAGGGTATCGTTCTGGGCAACCTCAAAGTGCAGGGCCCCGTTATCCTGATCAACAAGGTAGAGGCTGCCAGCGTCGGCGTTTGTAAAAGAGCGAGTTTCCCTTACAATTGATTCTAATAGGAGGGTCAGATTTGTTTCACTTGATAGAGCGATCCCGATCTTGTTGAGGGTCTCAAGCCTCTCTCTCATATCTTGAAAAGGGTACATCGCATCCTTTCGTTTTTGCAACGGGCCGATATCTTCATTCAGGATGCGTGATTTATATAATCTAACACAAGTTTTTTCAAGCCTAATCTCTCTTTTTTCTTTTATCTTGACATATTAGGGGGGCTTGAAGTACTGGGGTATGAATGATTGAGGAGCTTGAAAAAAAGATTATCCGCTACCTCCAGGGAGATCTTCCGGTAACACCAAGACCTTTTGCTTCGCTCGCAGACAAGATTGGAATAAGAGAAGAAGATCTACTCGAAAAGACTCAGTTATTAAAAGAGCAAGGGATACTCAGGCGCTTTGGGGCGACTCTGAGGCATCAGCTTGCTGGGTTTCATGCGAACGCCATGGTTGCCTGGCGTGTACCTGAAGATAAAGTGGAGAAGACCGGTACTTTAATGGCAACCTTTAGAGAGGTTAGCCATTGTTACCAGAGAAGGATTCAAGGTGAATGGAAATACAATCTTTTCACTATGATCCATGGCAAAAACGAGAAAGACTGTGAGCACACAGCCAAGAAAATTGCAGACACAGTTGGAATAAACGAGTATGTGGTCCTTTTGACCCTTAAGGAGTACAAAAAGACTAGTCCGAAATATTTTTAAAGTAGACCGTTATGGGAAGCAGATCAAAAGAACTTTTTCTGAAGGCACAAGAAATCATCCCAGGCGGCGTTAATAGCCCAGTGAGGGCAGGCCGAAATGTAGGTGTGGATCCCCCTTTTATTCAAAGGGCAGATGGCTGTTATCTGTGGGATGCTGACGGAAAGAGATATGTCGATTATGTCTGTTCCTGGGGGCCAATGATACTGGGACATAGGCATCCAGAGGTAATTCAGGCAATCAACGACGCACTAGAGAATGGAACCAGTTATGGTGCCCCCACTGAACTGGAAGTGAATCTGGCAGAAATGATTGTTGAAACTGTCCCTTCAGTTGAAATGGTGAGAATGGTGAACTCCGGGACAGAGGCAACTATGAGCGCTATTCGCCTCGCTCGCGGATTTACCGGCAGGAATGTGATCATAAAGTTCGATGGTTGCTATCACGGGCACAGTGATAGTTGCCTGGTGTGTGCTGGTTCAGGATTGGCTACCTTTGGCATTCCTGGCAGCCCCGGAGTCCCGGCTGACTTGGCAAGACTTACGGTTTCGCTCCCCTTTAATAATTTGAAGGCCGTAGAGACAGCGGTTGAAAAATATTCCGATCAGATTGCTGCTGTTATTATCGAGCCTATTGCTGGTAACATGGGGGTTATCTTGCCTGAGGAGGGATTCTTGGAGGGGATAAGAAACATAACCAAAGAACATGACATCCTTCTCATATTTGATGAGATCATAACAGGGTTCAGAGTGAGCCCTGGAGGTGCCCAAGAGCTCTACCATATCAAGCCCGATCTCACGTGCTTAGGTAAGATTATCGGTGGCGGCCTTCCAGTTGGGGCTTACGGAGGGAGACGGGATATTATGTCCCATGTCGCGCCAGACGGTGATATTTACCAGGCAGGCACGTTATCAGGCAATCCATTGGCCATGACTGCAGGGCTGGTAACCCTCAGGATCTTAAAGAATAGAGAGATTTATGCGAAGATAGAGGAAAAATCCGAGGTTCTTTTTTCTGGCTTACGTGATGCGGCCAGACAGGCCGGAATAGATCTCATCATCAATCGGGCTGGATCAATGGGTGCAATCTTTTTTGGCAAAAATCCAGTCGTTGATTTCGAATCCGTTCAGAAAACTGAAAGCTCAAAATACGCATCATTTTACAGAGAGATGTTGGCGCAAAAAATCTATCTGGCCCCATCACCTTTCGAGGCTCTCTTTGTTTCTGCAGCCCACAATGAAAAGACAATAACAAAAACGATTGATGCTGCTTTTCGGAGCTTCAAAAGGCTTTAGCTGCCTGACCATTCTCTTCTTATGTCCACTCTCCATAGATGCGTCAAAGAACTTCTTGAAGAAAATCCCATAAGGAGCTCAGCTCCTTGCAGGATTGACTCTGGCGGTACCTGGGACATTAAGGCCTTGGCCCTTCCTTTAGAGGGGGCAAAGCCCACTACGGTAAATCTGGCTCTGAATTTAAGGACCTTCGTCACCCTTTTGCCATACAAACCAGGGTGGGTCAAAATATCTTCTGAGAATTTCCATGCACAAGAGACATACCGTTTGGATCAGGTCCCGTTTAGTTCGCAATTTGGCCTCATTTTTGCGGTCGTATCTTTCTTCGGGTTCCACGGATTAGAAATAGTAATTACCTCAGACTCTCCAGTGAAGGCAGGTCTTGGGGGATCAAGTAGTGCTGCTGTGGCTGCGATCAAGGCATTCTCCCTGGTTAAAGCTTTGCTCCATGAAAAAGAGCTTGAAAAGGGTGATATTCTTCATCTCGCATTTCATTTAGAGGATGCAGTGAACATGGGAATGTGCGGATTGCAAGATCAGGGAGCATCGGTATTTGGCGGGGTGAATAAATGGGTCTGGAACTATTCCCGGAAGGCGAGACCATTCGAGAGGGAGTCTATTCTTGATGCTATGGGGCAACGTGAACTGTCAAAAAGGATTCTTGTTGCTTATAGTGGGAGCACCCATTTATCTGCCAAGATAAACAGGCTATGGATAGAAGAGTTTTTGAAAGGGAACACCAGGTCTAGCTGGATTGAACTCAACAGCATTGTCAACCGCTTTGCCCAGCATTTACAGGAGCGACAGTGGAAAGCGGGAGCAGAGGAGCTCAGGAATGAGGTAGCGATACGGAAAGAAGTAACCCCTCAAGCCTTTACCCCAATAATTACCAGGCTAATTCAAGAGTCTGAGGAAATGGGATGTGGAGCCAGATTCGCAGGTGCAGGAGGAGGTGGCACGGTATGGGCCCTTGGTGAGATTGATAATATACAGGGATTGAGAGAGAAATGGGCAGCTATCCTGAAAGGCACCAAGAAAGGGAGAATCCTTGGCTGCGCTGTAGACCCTATCGGGGTCAGAGAAGAGGGGAAAGATGCTTGAGGACTGGAATCTCAATAAGATATTCCGGCAACTTACTGCCAAAGGGGCCTCTTATGTGGATATATTTGGTGAGGATTCAGAGGTTAAGAACGTGGTCTGAGAGGACAAATAATTAGATGGAGTGACCTTGTGATCACTTACCTAGAGCTATATCCCATAATAGCTTTTTTCATTATCAAATAGGTATCCTTTATCCAGCGTGATACCTTTTCAACAAGTGTCCTGTTGTAATACTTTCTGTCTTCTTCAGTCACATTTTCATATTTGCCATCATATTTCAATTTCACCCAGGCGTTGAAATCAAATGTACTTGCAAGATTATACAGGTAGTGGTTTAGAGGCGCAAAACCTGGTTTCCTGACAATAGCCACACCAAAGTCTATCACATAAGGTGTCTTTCCTTCTACGACGAGAAGGTTGTCTTTTTTCTTGAGGTCTGTATGTGCAATTCCCGCCTTGTGTAGCTCTTTGACTAAACTCAAGAGGCTTCCAAAAAACACGCTACGATCTGTGATTTGTGCACTTCTTATGGGGACGCCATGGATATACTCCAGTACGATATAGCGACCATCCAGAAGGCCGTAACAGTGTGGTATACCCTGTATTTCTGGTAGCCTGGAGTAGACCCTGTATTCATTACGGAGCATTGCCAGGCGGATGAGTCTGCCTAATCCCCATCCCATGGGCGCTTTAAGGATTAGGCGCTGGCCTTTATCTTCATACAGATAGACATGGCCTTGATAACCATGGCTAAGAATATTTGACCCTTCCTTGACACTCGCCCTGATCCACTGAAGGAGTTCGCTTTCGGTGATGTTTTCAATATCTCTGAACATTGCGTTACTGGGGACTCAATGGAGCCCAAGGGAGAGAATGTAAAGCCAAAACAATAGAAACAGGGCGATGATGGGCTCGCCATTTTTCCGTAAGCTCTGCATAAATGCCCAGCTACTACGCTGGTGTGGCTTATAGGGGGCAAGGCGTGGAATGAGTGCCCGGGTCTCCTTGCGCCATTGCTCCCAATCATTTTTAAAGATGCTATGAAGCTTTTCATCCTCTTGGCGGATGGCATGAGGGTAAAATAGGAGCACGATTACTATAAAGAGGGGGAGGCTCCACCATAGGCTAGAGGCAAGAGCAAACCCAAATCCCAGGGTGAGATTACCCACATAGAGAGGGTGCCTGACATAGGCGTAGGGCCCGTCGGTAGCGAGAATCTTATTCTTTTTAACATATCCTGATGCCCACAGTCGCACCGCAATACCTAGAATAACCAACGCTGCACCGCAAAAGAACAGGAGTTCCTTTGGTTTACCCGCAACACTGACTAGGATGACGAAGAAGAT
>DAOVRY010000190.1 GCA_030633645.1 Pseudomonadota bacterium
ACGAGTGCCATGATTTTTTTCATCATTGTTGGGGCAATGGTTTTTGCGCAATTCCTCGCCGTGAGTCGCTTACCCAACTTCTTTATCGATATGGTAATATCACGGGCGGTACACCCATTGCTTGTTGTAGTAATGATTCTTTTAATATATGTGTTTTTAGGGACATTTTTAGATGCTGTGGCGATGATGGCCCTGACACTACCTATTCTTTTCCCATTAATAGAATCTCTCGGAATCAATGGAGTATGGTTTGGTATCATGGTGATAAAGATGACAGAGATAGCACTCATTACCCCTCCTCTGGGATTAAACGTTTATGTCGTTAAAGGGCTAGCGCCGGAGGGGACTTTGTTGGAGGATATATTTATGGGAATTTTTCCCTTTCTGCTCATGGATGTACTAACACTTGCCTTGATCTTTATTTTTCCTCAAATAGCTCTTTGGCTACCAGGGACTATGGGTTAATGATATCAAGAAAAATTCTCCAAATAGGTTTTTGTAATAAGGGAGCAGATGGATGGCACAAAAGTTAGTAAAGCTACCACAATGCACTGAGTGTAATGTCAAAAACAAGATTTGTGAGCACGAGCAAGGACATGGGCCCGATTTTTGTCCAACCATCAACCTGGAGAGAGTCATAAAAGACTCACTGGTGGAATATAGAAGACCTGAAATAAACCAATTTGCTCTCTGTGCCACTATCCAGGAGGGTGAATGTTATGCAAACAGGGGTTACCAACAACCCAATGGTTTTTATCCTGTGAAGACCAGAATTCAGGAGACAATTGAATTTGCCAATAAGTTGGAGTTTAAGAGACTAGGAATTGCCTTTTGTGGGGGGCTTAGAAGAGAAGCCAGGGTCTTATCAGAAATACTAAAGGAACAGGGCTTTGAGGTGGCCTCTGTTATTTGTATGGTGGGAAGAACACCCAAAGAGTTTCTTGGCATAAAAGAAGATCAAAAGGTAGCAATTGGACAGTTTGAGTCAATGTGCAGTCCTATAGCCCAGGCAAAGGTCTTGAATGAGGTGAAAACAGATTTCAACATTGTTTTTGGATTATGTGTTGGCCATGACTCTCTTTTTATGCGATATTCTGATGCATTATGTACCGCATTGGTAACCAAGGATAGGGTAACCGGTCATAATCCCATGGCAGCCCTGAATCTCCATGGGTCCTATTACAGGAGGTTGAAAAATGAGAAGTTTCGAAAGGGCGGGTCTATTACAGTTACCGTGAAAAAGGATTAATTTTTCTAATCGAGGTAATTTCATGGATGCCATTGCTGAAAAATTAGTTACCTATGTATCGGAAACAACCTATGATCGCCTCCCCCAAGAGGTTACTTTTGAAACCAAGAAATTTATACTTGATATCCTTGGTGTTGGCCTGGCAGGGGCGAGGGAGCCAGGTTGTAGAGAGGTGGTTGAGGTAGTCAAGAAGTGGTCTCCAAATAACGCCGGTTCTACCATCATTTATTATGGAGATAAGGTTTCACCTCCTGAGGCTGCCTTTGCCAACAGCGTTTTGATGCATGCCCTCGATTTTGATGATACCCTTGACAGCTCTGCCATACATACCCATGTTTCTTCGTTTCCGACTGCTCTTGCACTGGCTGAGGTCAAGGGAAAGGTAAGCGGAAAGGAATTAATTACCGCTGTTGCCTTGGGGGTTGATATCACCTGCAGGATTGCTTCCGCAATAACCACACCGCTTTCTTGGATAAGGACGGCTACCTGTGGTTCCTTTGGTGCAGCCGCAGCCGCAGCTAAGGTTTTAGGTATGGGTGAGAAAGGAATACTGAATACCCTTGGTATTGTTTACAGCCAGACCGCTGGTAACGCCCAGTGCCTTGTCGATGGAGGCCTGGTAAAGAGGATGCAGCCTGGTTTTTCAGCAAGGAGTGCGGTCCTCAGTGCTGCCCTTGCATCCAAAGCTGTTACTGGTGCCACACATATATTTGAGGGTGAGTATGGGTTCTTTAACCTGTATGAAAGGGGCAAAGTTAAACCTGAAAGAGTAATAGAAAATCTTGGTGATCACTTTGGTGTGATGGATCTCAGCATTAAGCCATATCCCTCCTGCCGTATGACCCATGCCTCCATAGATGCTGCCTTAGAGCTAAGCAATTCTCACCGGATTGAATCAAAAGGTGTTACCGAGATCTTGGTGTACGTATCAAAAATGGTTTCTGATATGGTTGGGGCACCCTTTGAGATTAGGGACAATCCCCAGGTTGATGCCCAGTTTAGTATCCCGTATACGGTAGCAGTGGGCTTAACCAAGGGGAAGGTCTTTCTCGATGATTTTGCCTCAGATACAGTCAAAAAGGACTCCTCTATATTGGAATTTGCTAAAAAGATTAAGGTATTGATAGATCCTGAACTATCTGCTAATGATATATCTTCTGCAAACATGGTAATCAGGATCTTAAATGGGGAGAGTATTTCCTTCAAAATAGATACCCTTAAAGGGAGTCCTTTGAGACCCATGAGCTTTGATGACTGCGCCCAGAAATTTAAGAATTGCCTTGAGTACTCTCAGAAATCTTCTCTGATTGAGAACAGCGAAGCCCTTATAGATTTCATTTTCAACCTGGATAAGAAAGAGGATGTACGGGAATTGTTTGATTATGTATAGAGAGGTGTTTGTCCAGCAGTAAGAGAGGAGGGGAGTAGATGATTATATATTTGACATTGGTCTCGATTCTAGTTTAAATAGACCGAAAAAGAAAACAAAAAAGGAGGAGACAAAATGGACAGATTTAAGTTCAATTCTCTATTTTCAGGGATTATTTTGGCAGTGGCTGTGTGTGTTGGGTTTGTGTTGATGTCAGGGTGTGCAACTGCACCAGTGACTGGAGAAGGTCCTGTTGCAACCATTAAGGGCAAAGCAGCGGGTTATTCGCCAACAGCAGAAATTACCAGCCTTAAGTATTTCATCAAGGAATCGAAGTTCCATCTCAAAGTAGGCCTCAAAAATATTTCTGATAAACCAAAGCGTTTTGACGTGACTATCACGATTCCAGAGGGCCCTTCAGTTGGAGGATTCTATCCGCAGGCAAAGAAAAAAGGGAAAATTCCGTATATGAAACCAGGAGAGGAACTGGTCAGAGAATTTCGCCTGTATTACGACAAGGCTCCCGCGAGTGTTACCATAAAAGTGGATGAAGCCTAATACCTTTTCTATCAAATAAACAGGCAGGGCCTGTGAGTGTGAACTTCCGGCAGGAGGTTCACACTTGCCATTTTGGTAGGAAGCAGGGAACCTAGGCTGGAAGGAACATAGTAGATCACCATTTCAGTGATGAAAATAACTGGGTAACCCTTTGTGCTAGTTGTTGGCTGGAGAGACTTTGCGTTCCAGCACGCCTTGTAATGCTCTTTTCTTATAGTATCTGAGCGCCTTCGTCAGAGAAATTTTGAAGTTAAGAGATCTGGTGCGCATGAATGCCTCCATCCTATAGCCCTCCTTTCTTGCCTTACCCTTTTTCAGATACCTTCAAATACCCGCCAAGGGGCCTCTATTTAAGAGCTTTCCAAGAGGATCGAAGGTTAGATAAATCAAGATTTCCCTTACCACGGGATCCTTTTTCAAATATGACGGTCAGAACGTTAACTGGAAATACATATTTGACAAACTCGTAAAAAGTGTTTTGTGAACGAGATTGAGCATTTTGGGAGAAAAGCGCTTGAGATGTTCAGCGTTAAGAAATGCTAACTGTTTGAGGGCGTTAGAACGAGTTTTAGCATTTTAGCTGAACATCTTAAGTGCGCCCAAAATGCTCACG
>DAOVRY010000002.1 GCA_030633645.1 Pseudomonadota bacterium
CATTGATTTTGTAACAGTATTGTATGACAAACTCGCAAAAAGTGTTTTGTGAACGAGATTGAGCATTTCGGGAGAAAAGCGCTTGAGATGTTCAGCGTTAAGAAATGCTAACTGTCTGAGGGCATTACACCGAGTTTTAGCATTTTAGCTGAACATCTTAAGTGCGCCCAAAATGCTCACGGATAGAGCAAAATCAACTTTTTACGAATGCATCATTAAATGGCTCATGAAAAAAAAGAAGGCCCGTAGAAAAAAGAGAACTGGCAAGAAGACACATGTCATGCCAGCTGCCAGTATTTCAGAACAAAAAAAAGCTGGCGTGGAAACAATTCCACAGAAAGAGGATCTCCAACCAGTACCGGCAAAAAAGGATGTTTTCAAGGCAGCAGATACCGGAGGTTTCGCACCAAAAAGATATTTTAACGTGGTCCGACAATTCTTGGCTGAAGCCAAAGTGGAACTTAAAAAGGTAACGTGGCCTACAAGAAAGGAACTTCTATCCACTACAACTGTTGTTCTTATATTGGTGATCTTAATTGCTCTTTTTCTGGGGATAGTTGATTTGGGCCTCGTAAAGATTATTAGAAATGTACTTGGATAATTATAGGTAAGGCTTAGGTGTTTGTGTGGAGTTACGGTGGTATATAGCACATACGTATTCTGGTTTTGAGAACAGAGTGAAGGCTACACTGGAGGAGAAAGTCAAGTCCTTGGGAAAGAAGGAGTTCTTTGGCCAGATAGTTGTGCCGACCGAGCAGGTTGTTGAGTTAGTTAAGGGCAAGAAAAAGTCATCTTCTCGGAAATTTTATCCTGGTTATATAATGATTCAAATGGCCTTGACGGATGAGACATGGCATATAGTGCAGGACATAGATAAGGTAACAGGATTTTTGGGTGGGAAAACTAAGCCCGTTCCGATTTCAGAAGACGAGGCACAGAGGATTCTGAAGAGGATGGAGGACGGACGGGAAAAACCAAAGCCGAAGTTCTTTTTTGAGGAAGGTGATGAGGTTCGGGTTATCGACGGCCCATTTACAAACTTCAACGGAGTTGTGGAGGAGGTAAAACCGGATAAAGCGAAGCTAAAAGTTCTCATAAGTATATTCGGCCGATCGACCCCTGTTGAGCTGGATTTTGTTCAGGTTACAAAGATATAAAAGGGAAACCATATGGCAAAAAAGGTGGCCGCAACGATCAAGTTGCAGGTAAAGGCAGGACAGGCAAACCCTTCACCGCCGGTTGGACCCGCGTTAGGACAGCACGGCGTCAATATCATGGAATTCTGTAAAGCCTTTAACTCTAGAACGCAAAATCAGGAGGGAATGACTATTCCTGTAATCATAACAGTTTATGCAGATAAATCTTTCTCTTTTATAACGAAAACACCCCCTGCCTCTGTTCTTCTCAAGCAGGCAGCAAATATAGCAAAAGGTTCTCCTGAACCAAAGAGAGAGAAGGTTGGAACTGTGACTGTGAGCCAGGTACAGGAGATAGCCAAACTGAAATTTGAGGATCTGAGTGCTGTTGATTTGCCGGGGGCCATAAAAATTGTTGAGGGCACCGCTCGAAGCATGGGAATCACCGTGGAAAACGAAGAAAATCATTAAGGTCTGGGAAAATATTGCTATGCCTAAGAGAGGAAAGAAATATACTGGGGCTGCCAAAAAGATAGAGAGATCAAAAAAATACAGCGTTCAAGAGGCTCTTGAATTAGCCATAGATAATTCGTATGTAAAATTTGACGCCTCAGTGGACATTGCCGTCCGGTTAGGTGTTGATCCTCGCCATGCCGAGCAAATGGTAAGAGGAACCGCCTCTCTTCCCCATGGTATTGGCAAACCAGTGAGAGTAGTCGTCTTTGCCAAGGGAGAAAAGGAAAAGGAGGCCTTGGATGCTGGGGCAGATCTTGTTGGGTCTGAGGATCTTGCTGAGAAGATCCAGAAGGGGTGGTTAGAGTTCGACAAGGCCGTTGCTACTCCAGATCTGATGGGGGTAGTAGGTAAGTTGGGTCGTATTTTGGGCCCCAGAGGGATGATGCCCAACGCAAAACTTGGCACGGTAACCTTTGATGTGGCCAAGGCGGTCACGGAATTAAGGGCAGGAAAAATTGACTTCAAGGTCGATAAAGCAGGTATCGTACATACAACAGTGGGGAGGGCATCCTTCGGAGTCGATAAACTCTTAGAAAATACTGCCTTCTTTCTGGATACTATCTCGAGGTTAAAGCCCCCTTCCAGCAAGGGTGCCTACTTAAAAAGTATAGTAGTATCAACCACAATGGGCCCGGGCATTAAAATAGATACAGCCAATGTGAGGGATCTTCTCCGGTAACTATGGATTGGTGGTTCAATTCTGTTTCCCGAATTTTTGGAGACCTAAGCTGATTCCCATCAGTCCAGAAGAGGGGAGGTGATTTGAGCCTTTGGACAGGAATCAAAAAGAAGAAGTCGTCAGAGGATTACAAGAAAGTCTAGCAAAGGCCTGTGGTACCTTTCTTGTTGACTACCAGGGATTGAATGTTGAGTCGCTTACCAAATTGAGACACGAGTTAAGGGAAGCCAACGTTGAGTTTCAGGTTGTGAAGAATAGACTCTTGTCAATTGCATGCAAAGGCACAGACACAGCTGTTTTGAAAGACTATTTTGCTGGGCCTTCCGCTTTAGCTATCACGCATGATGATATAACTGTGCCTGCAAAGGTTTTGACAAAATTTAGCCAGGACTATGAAGCATTAGAGATAAAGATCGGTCAGATAAACGGTCAAGTCATTGATTTGCCCGCTATCAAGAAGTTGGCTCAGCTTCCTCCAAGAGAGGTACTTCTTTCTCAACTGCTTTTCTCTCTCTCTGGCATACCAACAACCTTTGTGAGAGTTTTATCTGAAATACCCAGAAGGTTGGTCGCTGTTTTGGATGCTGTAAAAAGGCAGAAGGAATAGATTCTTTGTTGAGACATAAGTGGTCCTAAGAAAGGTAATAGATGAAAATAGTTAAAATTTAACAGGGAGGGTTTGAGATAGAGATGACAGCCAAGATAAATAAAGAAGATGTAATTACGTTTATTTCTGATATGAGCGTTTTAGAACTGTCTGAACTAATTCAAGAGCTTGAGAAAAAATTTAATGTTTCGGCTGCTGCCCCGGTAACAGTAGCAGCTCCTGGTGCCGGCGAAAAAGCTGAACAGGCAGAGGAGGCGGAGAAAACCGAGTTTGATGTTATGGTAACGGCAGTTGGGGATAGAAAGATTCAGGTGATTAAGGTTGTTCGGTCTGTAACAAATTTGGGATTAAAAGAGGCCAAGGAATTGGTTGACAATGTACCGAGCAAGGTAAGAGAAGGTGTTTCAAAAGAAGATGCGGAAAACATTAAGAAGCAGCTTGAAGAAGTCGGTGCTGTAGTGGACATAATATAGATTCTCAGTATGTGCTTTTGTCTTCTTGTGTTTATTTTACGTTTGGTGTATGTCCCCATAGCTATCTTTTACTGAGATTTGTAAGGAGATCATAAAGGTGAATAAAGCAGATAACGTTAGGTATTATCAAAGAAAGAATTTTGGGAGAATAGAAACGATCCTTGAAATACCTAATCTAATAGATGTGCAGAGACATTCGTACGAACGGTTTTTACAGAAGAATGTCTCAGCCGAAGAGCGAAAGGACTTTGGACTCCAGGGAGCATTCAAAAGTGTTTTTCCCATCCATGATTTAAATAAAACGTGCTCGCTGGAATTCGTCCGGTATTTTTTTGAAGATGTAAAATACGATGAGGAAGAATGCATCAGGAAAGGAATGAATTATGACGCACCGATTAGGATAGTCGTTCAGCTTCTGGTCTTTGACGTTGATGAGGTTTCGGGCACCAAGACAATCAGGGATATTAAGGAACAGGAAATCTATTTTGGCACCCTACCAATGATGACCGAGAGAGGAACCTTCATCATTAATGGTGTAGAGCGAGTGGTTGTCAGTCAACTTCACCGGTCCCCAGGTGTCTTTTTTGACAATGATATGGGAAAGACCCACCCCAGCGGGAAACCACTCTATTCAGCCAGAATTATTCCATTGCGGGGTTCTTGGATCGACTTTGAATTTGACGCTAAGGATATCCTCTTTGTTAGAGTCGATAGGAGGAGAAAGTTTCCAGCCACCATTCTCCTCAAGGCATTTGGCCATTCTGAAGAGGAAATTCTGCACCATTTCTATACTATAGAGAGGGTGTTGGTTGATAAAAAGTCTTTTAAGTGTGTCCTAGATCTCAATAGCCTTCCGAGCCAAAAAATAAATAAAAATATACGTGATCCAAAGAGCGGTGAAATAATAGCCAAGAAAGGTGAGAAATTCAGCAAAAAGCTATGCAGAAAGCTGATTGACAGGGGACTGCAAGAGATACCGGTGAATTCAGATTATATCCTGGACAGGGTTGCTGCTCATGATATCGTGGATCCCCAGACGGGGGAGGTCTTGATAAGAACCAATCAAGTTTTTTCACAGGAAATCGTGGAGTCTATACAAGAACGGGGTATTGGAGAGATTGGATTATTGGTTTTGGATGATCCAGATATCAGTACGACTATAAGAGAAACTATGCTGTTAGACAAGATCATTACCCCTGATGACGCTATTCTTGATATTTACCGAAAACTGAGGCCAACAAGCCCGCCGACGCAGGAGATGGCCCATTCCTATTTTGAGAGCCTCTTTTTTAAACCTTCCACCTACGATCTGTCTCCAGTTGGCCGCTTGAAGATGAATTATAGGCTCGAGCAAGATGTTCCTCTTGAGGTATGCACCTTGAGAAGAGAGGACATAATGGAGACCGTTGAGGAACTGGTGCGGTTGAGCGTTAAAGAGGGTACTGTCGATGATATAGATCATCTGGGAAATCGAAGGGTCAGATCAGTAGGGGAGTTATTGGAGGAAGGATATAGGGTAGGCCTGATTAGGATGCAGAGGGCTATCAGAGAGAGAATGAGCCTCCAGGATGTAGATACCCTAATGCCTCGTGATCTGATTAATTCCAAGCCTGTTTCTGCCGTGATCAACGAATTTTTTGGGTCAAGCCAGCTATCCCAATTTATGGATCAAACCAATCCCTTGTCAGAGATAACTCACAAGAGACGCCTGAGCGCTCTCGGGCCTGGCGGTTTAACTCGGGAGAGAGCCGGGTTTGAAGTGAGAGACGTACATCCAAGCCACTATGGTCGAATATGCCCTATTGAGACGCCTGAAGGACCGAATATCGGTTTGATTGTGTCTCTCAGCACCTATTCTCGCATAAACGATTTCGGTTTTATCGAAACACCGTATCGGAAAGTTCATGATAGCATTGTCTCAGAAGACATAGAATATCTAACAGCCATGGATGAAAGGGACTATCCCATTGCCCAAGCCAATGAGGTCCTGACTGCTGACGGTCACTTTGTCAGGGATGTGGTAGCTACCAGAAGGGGGGGGGAAGCATGTCTCGCGGCCGCTGATGAGGTTAGATATATGGATGTTTCCCCAAACCAGTTGGTCAGTATTGCTGCATCATTGATCCCCTTCCTAGAGCACGATGATGCAAACCGTGCCCTTATGGGGTCTAATATGCAGAGACAGGCTGTGCCCCTTTTACAAGCTCGGTCTCCCCTTATAGGAACAGGGATTGAGAAAACCGTTGTAAGACACTCAGGTGTAGCTGTCATGGCCAAGAGAGACGGTATTGTTGAAAGCGTCGATGCCTCTCGTATTGTTATTCGATCGGAGAAAGAAGAGGAAGGTGTTGAGATTTATAAGCTAACAAAATTTATGCGTTCGAATCAGAGCACCTGTTACAATCAGAAGGTCATAGTAAATGAGGGCGATAGGGTTATGAAGGGCCAGATTATTGCTGATGGCCCTGCTATGGAGAGAGGTGAACTTGCTTTAGGAAGAAATGTAATCGTCGCCTTTCTTTCCTGGGGCGGGTACAATTTCGAAGATGCAATTTTAGTAAGCGAACGATTAGTACAGGAAGATGTGTTTACTTCCATACATATAGAAGAGTTTACTGTTATGGCGAGAGATACCAAACTCGGACCAGAAGAGATAACGCGAGACATTCCAAATGTAGGAGAGGAGGCATTTGAGAAACTTGACGAGAGCGGTATGGTGCGGCTCGGGGCTGAAGTAAGACCTGGAGATATTCTGGTTGGCAAAATTACTCCCAAGGGTGAGACTCAGTTATCGCCAGAGGAAAAGCTCTTGAGGGCTATATTTGGTGAAAAGGCAGGTGATGTAAAGGATACGTCACTCAGGGTGCCACCTGGGGCTGAGGGCATTGTTATTGATGTACAGGTGTTTTCTCGCAAAGGCGTGGAAAAAGATGAAAGAACAAAGAGCATTCAAGAGGCTGAGATCAGTCAGTTGTCAAAGGACAAAGAGGATGAGACCGGGGTCATAAGGAGGAATGCTCAAAAGAAATTGGGAGTCCTCTTGGAGGGAAAGCGCCTCAAATCAGATCTGAAGCATCGGGAGAGAGATGAAATATTAGTAAAGAGGGGTCAGCTGATTGATCAAGAATGCCTGGAGAGGGTTCCTCCAGACCACTGGCAAGGGGCAAATATTGCGACCAAAATGGGAGCTATTGAAAGGATGGAGTCCATAGCTTCCGAGTATAGCCAGCAGGTTGAAGAACTCAATGAGCTTTTCCAGCAAAAGATAAAAAGGCTAGATATGGGGGATGAGCTCTCGCCCGGAGTAATCAAGATGGTAAAGGTATTCGTTGCTGTAAAGCGGAAACTCTCTGTTGGTGACAAGATGGCTGGCCGCCATGGAAACAAGGGCGTGCTTTCCATTGTACTCCCGGTTGAGGATATGCCTTATTTCGCTGATGGTACACCGGTAGATATTGTGTTGAATCCCCTCGGGGTTCCTTCCAGGATGAATGTGGGGCAGATTTTAGAGACCCACCTTGGTTGGAGTTCCCATGAACTTGGGCGGCAGATAGGAGAATTGGTGGACACCGTGAGAGATGAAGGTCTCCTAAGAGCTAAGTTGCGAGATATCTTTTCCGAAGACTACGATCAGTTCTTTGCTGGTGTTTCGGATGAAGAGCTCAGGCAGAGTACTTCCCTTATGCGGAGTGGTGTACCCATGGCCACGCCTGTTTTTGATGGAGCAAATGAAGAGGAGATTGAGGTGTGTCTAAAGAAGGCAGGCTTACCTGTCAGCGGTCAGACCATTCTGTATGATGGGAGATCAGGTGAGCCTTTTGATCAACCGGTAACTGTTGGCATAATGTATATGATGAAGCTCCATCATTTGGTCGCTGATAAGATCCATGCTCGCTCTATTGGCCCCTATTCTTTGGTTACTCAGCAGCCTCTTGGCGGCAAAGCCCAGTTTGGAGGTCAGCGTTTGGGTGAGATGGAGGTCTGGGCAATGGAGTCTTACGGTGCAGCATACTCCTTACAAGAGTTTTTGACTGCCAAATCGGATGATGTAGCTGGCCGCACACGGATGTATGAAAAGATCGTAAAGGGAAATAATTTCTTGGAAGCTGGCTTGCCAGAATCATTCAATGTTTTGGTGAAAGAGCTCCAGAGTCTCGGTTTGGAGCTTGAGCTGAACGAGGATGGAGAATCTCAGATTCCTCTAGACTATGATGAGAAGAGGTAAAAAAGGAGAGAGCCTTGGAAGATTTGTATGGATTTTTTACAAAACCAAAGGATCCGTTAAGTTTTAATTCAGTGCAGATCTCTATTGCTTCACCAGAGAAAATAAGAGAGTGGTCTTATGGTGAGGTGAGAAAACCCGAAACTATTAACTACCGAACCTTTAAGCCTGAAAGGGATGGATTATTTTGTGCGAAGATCTTTGGTCCCACCAAGGATTACGAGTGTCTCTGTGGAAAATACAAAAGGATGAAGCACCGAGGTGTGGTCTGCGAGAAATGTGGTGTCGAGGTCACCCACTCTAAGGTTCGAAGGCAGAGAATGGGTCATATTGAGTTAGCTTCACCGGTTGCCCACATCTGGTTCTTGAAATGCATCCCCTCAAAAATCGGTTTGCTCTTGGATATGACACTCAAGACATTAGAGAAGATACTCTATTTTGAGAATTATCTGGTCGTTGATCCAAAAGATACCCCTTTGGCGAAAGGCGCCCTGTTGACTGAGGAACAGTATCTCAAGGCCACAGAGGATTATGGAGACGGGTTTGAGGCTGGAATGGGAGCAGAAGCTGTTCAAAGGATGCTGAGAGAGCTTGACTTGGATGCGCTTTCTTCTACCCTAAAGGTTGAGATACTGAGCACCAAGTCAGATGCCAAACGGAAAAAACTCTCGAAACGTGTTCGGATAGTCGATGCCTTTCGCTCGTCCAAGAATAGACCAGAGTGGATGATACTGAGTGTCGTCCCTGTGTTACCACCTGACCTCAGACCTTTGGTACCTCTCGATGGGGGGAGATTTGCTACTTCAGATCTCAATGATCTTTACCGCAGGGTTATCAACAGGAACAATAGACTGAAGCGTCTCCAAGAGCTCAATGCCCCTGATATTATCATTAGGAACGAGAAGAGGATGCTTCAGGAGGCAGTAGACGTACTGTTTGATAACGGCAGAAGGGGTAAGACTATTACCGGTGCAAATAAGCGGCCTTTGAAGTCCTTAAGTGATATGCTCAAAGGGAAGCAGGGCAGGTTCAGACAGAATCTGCTCGGAAAGCGGGTGGATTATTCTGGAAGATCGGTAATTGTCGTTGGTCCCGATCTGCGGTTGCACCAATGCGGACTTCCTAAACAGATGGCTTTGGAACTATTTAAGCCGTTTATCTACAATAAACTTGAGGAGAAAGGCCTGGCTTCTACGCTCAAAAAAGCTAAGAAATTGGTTGAAAAAGAGACACCTGAGGTATGGGATTGTCTGGAAGAGGTAGTAAAAGAGCACTGTGTTTTACTTAACAGGGCCCCCACGCTCCACCGGCTCGGGATGCAGGCATTTGAACCGGTGCTGATTGAAGGGAAGGCCATCCAGCTACACCCACTGGTTTGCACTGCCTTTAATGCCGATTTTGATGGTGACCAGATGGCTGTTCATGTTCCCCTCTCTGTCGAGGCGCAGATTGAGGCTCGGACACTCATGCTCTCGACCAACAATATCCTCTCTCCGGCCAATGGGGATGCCATCATTGTTCCAACCCAAGATATCGTATTAGGCATCTATTATATGGCCAAAGAGAGACCATTTTGTAAAGGTGAAGACAAGGTCTTCGCGGATGTTGAAGAGGTTAGAATGGCTTACGACGCTGGGGAGCTAGATCTGCACGCGTCCATAATGGTGAGAATTGATGGCCAGATTGTAAGGACTACTACGGGAAGGGTGATCCTCTATGAGATTTTCCCCAAAGAGTTACCCTTTGAGATGGTGAACAGGCAAATAACAAAGAAAGCACTGGGGGAAATCATTGGTCAATGCTATCGTTCTCTCGGTACCAAGGCGACCGTTATCTTGGCTGATAGGCTTAAAGATATTGGGTACAAGTATGCCACCATTTCCGGCATTTCTATCGCAAGAAAAGATATGGTTATCCCAAAAAGAAAACAGAAGATTATAGGAGAAGCCGAGGGTGAGGTAAAAAAGATTGAAAAGCAGTACAGCGATGGTTTGATTACGGAAGGTGAGAAATACAACAAGGTCGTTGATATCTGGACAAAGGCCACGGAGCTCGTTTCCTCCGAAATGATGGAAGAGATGGCTCAAGAGGGAGCGATGGACCAGCAAACAGATGCAAAAAAAGCTGGGAGCCTGAACCCCATATATATGATGTCTGATTCGGGAGCCCGGGGCAGCAAGGATCAGATGAGGCAGTTGGCAGGAATGAGGGGCCTCATGGCAAAACCCTCTGGCGAGATTATTGAGACACCTATTACGGCTAATTTCCGCGAGGGCCTGAATGTTTTACAGTATTTTATTTCTACCCATGGCGCCAGAAAGGGATTGGCTGACACAGCCCTTAAGACGGCTAACTCAGGATATCTGACCCGCCGATTGATAGATGTGGCCCAGGATGCCTGTGTTACCGAGGCAGATTGCGGTACTACAGATGGAATCTGGGTAGAGCCATTGACTGAGGGGGGAGAGGTGATTCAAGCTGTCTCAGATAGAATTTTGGGCAGAACCGCTTCAGAGGATATTCATGACCCCATAACAGGAGAACTGCTCCTCAAGCAAAATGAGGAAATAGATGAGGAGGCGGCGCAGAGGATCGAAAGGTCATGGATTGAGAAGTTAAAAATTAGGTCAGTGTTGACCTGCAGGACAAAGAGAGGCATTTGTGGAAGCTGTTATGGCCGAGATTTGGCCCATGGTAGAGAGGTTGACATTGGGGAGCCAGTAGGAATCGTTGCTGCACAGTCCATTGGCGAGCCAGGCACGCAGCTCACGATGCGGACATTCCACATTGGCGGTACGGTAACAAGAAAGGTAGAGCAGTCTACCATTCAGTCCAGGAGTAGTGGAACGGTAAAATTCTTTAATCTCAGAACCGTTATTAATGCCAAAGGAGACCATGTGGTAATGAATAGGAATGGGGATATCGGCGTTGTGGATGCAAGTGGAAGAGAGTTGGAACGCTATCCTGTAATATATGGAGCTAGCATTAAGGCTGATGATGGCAAGGAGATACATCCCGGTGAGCTTTTGGTTGAATGGGACCCCTTTTCCATCGCCATTTTGACAGAGGTTTCTGGAAGGCTAAAATTTGGCGATATCTATGAAGGGAAGACCATGCAGGAAAGGCTGGATCCGGTAACTGGTAAATCAACAAAGGTTATTGTTGCATCCGATGATCCGAATGTGAGACCACGGGTCTCTATCAAAGAATCGAGTGGCAAGACGATCCAGGTTCCTGGTCATTCAGGGGCAGGGGCAGCGGCCCGGTATTTCCTCCCTACCGGTGCTATCATTATGGTTGCGGAAGGAGATGAAGTCAATGCCGGTGATGTTTTGGCTAAGATCCCGAGAGAAACCACCAAGACTAAGGATATTACAGGAGGTCTGCCGCGGATTGCCGAATTATTTGAGGTGCGAAAACCCAAGGACCACACCCTGTTAAGTGAGATTGATGGAAGCGTATCGTTTGGAAAATATGTATCAGGGAAGAGGAGGGTGATTATTACTCCAGAAGTGGGCAAAGCTACTGAATATATTATACCGAGAGGTAAGCATGTAAGCGTTTTTGATGGCGATTATGTGAGGGCTGGTGAAGCCCTCATGGAAGGCTCGGCTAATCCTCATGATATCCTCAGGATAAAAGGAGCTAAGGAGTTATCTAAATACCTGGTTGATGAAGTTCAGAAGGTCTATCGCCTCCAGGGTGTTAGGATAAACGACAAGCACATAGAAGTGATTGTCAGACAGATGTTGCGGAGGGTGGCAGTTAAGGATATTGGAGATTCAGATTTTATCTTAGGAGAAGAGGTAGAGCGCTGGCGTTTTGAGGAAAAAAATCAGGAAGTTATTGCCAACGGGGGCAAACCAGCGGTTGGTGAACCGCTGCTCTTGGGGGTTACCAAGGCATCAATCAATACAGAAAGCTTCATTTCGGCTGCATCTTTTCAGGAAACTACCAAAGTCCTGGCTGATGCAAGTATAGAGAGCAAAATAGATTATTTAAGGGGCCTCAAAGAAAATGTCATCATGGGCAGGCTGATACCGGCGGGCACTGGCCTGAGTAGGTACAGGGGGCTTGATATAGAAACGGAGCAATAATTCTCAAGTGTGTGGAAATCAGGGTAACGTCAAAGTCCAGGGTATGGGTATCTTTTTTTTGGATTATGCCCTCACATAGTTTAGATTAGTGGGAGTTTCAAAATGGTTTATATAGATGGAGCCTATGATTCTAAGGCTTGGGGCGCAATAAACCATTTTGAAACGACCCAGTAAG
Source organism: Pseudomonadota bacterium (assembly GCA_030633645.1). GTDB lineage: Bacteria > Desulfobacterota > DSM-4660 > Desulfatiglandales > B25-G16 > JADFWK01. Next base: position 11,906 of record DAOVRY010000002.1, read on the forward strand.
GGGCCATGTCACAGGGCATAACCAAAAAAAAGATACCCATAC
>DAOVRY010000310.1 GCA_030633645.1 Pseudomonadota bacterium
ACACAGGCGGCAGCTGACATTCAGGAAGATCTTAATGTGATTCATAATGTGGACCTGCAATTTACCGTTCACGAGGATTCTGGGAGGATTATGGTAACGGTGCGGGATCAATCTACGGGTGAGGTGATAAGGGAGATTCCTCCCGCAGAGATATTAGATCTCGCGGCCAGGTTCGGTGAAATGGTCGGCCTTCTGTTTGATGGAAGGGGCTAAAAGTTTGGTGCCAGGAGCTATGTCTTCATAGATGAAAGAAAAGAATGGTCTGCACATAAAGATTCTTATCGTTGATGATGACAAGGTTGTAGCAGACATTTTGAAAGATCTGATCTTGGAGGACAGTGAAAGATCAGTTGACGTCTGCTATGATGGTCTAACTGCCATTGAACGGATACAGAAGAATCCCTATGACCTGATTCTTGTTGACCTGGTTATGCCCCGGGTTGGCGGACTGGATCTATTGAAATATGCCAAGAAGGTCAATCCAGATGTAATTGTTGTTATCATTACTGGGTATGCGTCACTAGAAACAGCTATTATGGCCATAAAGGAAGGGGCCTACGACTATATCAGGAAACCATGTAATCTCGGAGAGATAAGAATTGTAGTTAATAACGCCATAGATAAGATAAAGTTAAACGGAGAAAACAAGGAATTATTAAAAAAACTCCAGGACGCTTACCATGAATTAATGGCACTCAAGGAAAAAAAGCTTGAAGGTGAAGAGATAGCGAAAATCAGTTTTTTCTCACCCAATGTGCCGAGCCTCCATTATCTATTCAATCCCGATTACCCTCCCAACAACTACATTGACAGATTGCAAGCCCTGTCTTCTTTAAAGGAAAATGGGTTGCTCACTGAAGGTGAATTTCGGGCCTTTAAGAAACATATCCTGAACGCGATCAGCCCGAGAGGCTGAAAAAAAATAAAACTTCTTATCGCAGGGCTCTCTATGAAGGAACAGTTAAAGGTGCTCGTGGTGGATGATGAAGAGATGATTCTGGATATTTTCAAGGAATACCTAGAATTTGCCAACAATTATACTGTCTTAACAGCCGCTGATGGCCTTGAGGCACTTGAGATTATCAAGAGAGAACAGATTGATTGCTGTTTTACCGACCTTTCCATGCCCAGGCTCGACGGATTGGAGCTGGCCAGGAGAATTCACCTCTATGATAATACAATCCCGGTAGTGGTTATGACTGGATACCCTACCATAGACAGCACCATAAAGACCTTAAAGAATGGGGTGGTAGATTTTTTAACCAAACCAATCAAATTAAACCAACTCCCCATCACGATTGAAAGGGTTATGAGGGAACGCTCGCTGTTTGTGGACAATATCATATTGAAAGAGGAGGCCAAACGAAATAAGAGACTTCTGAGGATAAATCAAAAATTACAGGAAAAGATAAAGGAGGTTGAGACCATAAATCTCATTCTCCAGCAGTTAGACCAGACAACAACGAGCAGAGAACTGTTTACTACCTTGGTTAATCTATGTGGCGAAGTAACCGATTGCGATGAAGCCCATTTCTGCATATTTGCTCATGAGATAGAGGAGCCTGTCATAATTACCTCATTTATAAAAGATGAGCATACGGCCAAGATAGATGCTGAATATATAAAGGAAAGCATTGCCAAGAAGGGTGCACACGATGGAATCCCGTACCTCATAGAACAAGATGATGAAAATGATAGTATCATGGCAATTCCTCTCAAGATCAGGTCGAGAGTCTTTGGTATACTGATTTCACTTATCAAAGGTGGCAAGGGTCGGTTTAGCGAAAGGGACCTGTTTTTTCTAAATTTTTTGGCAGAAAAGGCTTCGTTCTCAATAGAAAACTTGGCCCTCTATGAAAATATCTACGAAAATCTTTTTTCTACCCTTTATGCGTGTGTGGAAACCATTGAAGTTAGAGATCCATATACCAAGCAGCATTCAGTACGGGTAACAAACTATGCTGTGTCAATTGCCAAGGCTCTCCGCTGTTCGGAAGAAGAGATAGAGATGTTAACCGTTTCCGGTAACCTGCACGATATCGGAAAAATAGGCATTCCTGATAACATTCTCTTAAAGCCCGGCCGGCTTACCCGTAGAGAATATGAGGTAATAAAGAAGCACCCCATCATTGGAAGCAATATCATTGGGCATTTTGGTATTTGGGCAGATGAGCAGAAGATAATAAGACACCACCATGAGAGGTGGGATGGGAACGGATATCCTGATAGGCTCAAAGGGGAAAACATCCCCTTTCCTTCCAGGATTCTCGCAGTAGCAGATGTTTATGATGCCTTGACCTCTGATCGCTCATATAGGGAAAGATTGCAAGAGGCTGTTGCAGTTACGATTATCAAGGAAAACCTGGGTACCCAATTTGATCCAAAGCCCGCAGAGGTTTTCCTCAGGCTTTATGAGCAGGGAAAGATCAGATCTTAATTCTACGGTATTTCTTCAGTTTATTGATATTAGATAGATTTTAGTGGCAGTCGATTTATGCCATCTACTAAGTGACCTAGA
>DAOVRY010000261.1 GCA_030633645.1 Pseudomonadota bacterium
AAATACAACTGACCACTGACAACAAACCACGGGCAGTATCGAAGATACAGTGAAGATGAAAATAATTACCAGATATTTTTACAAGGAGTTTTTTACATTCTTCTTTATATCCCTGATTACCTCTTCGGTACTCTATTTTGTGATAGACTTCTTTGGAAAAATAGACAACTTCTTTGAGTCGAATGTGCCCTTAGATATAGCCCTTTCCTATTTTTTCTACCAGATACCTCTTGTTGTCCAGCAGATGATACCCATATCAGTCCTTATCTCCATTATGCTCATGTTCGGGCTCATGAATAAACACAATGAGATATTGGCCTTAAGGGGTTCTGGATTAAGTTTATTCAATCTATCGTATCCCCTCATAGGACTTTCCATTCTTATTGGGGTTGGTTCGTTTTTTCTTTCTGAATCCATTGTGCCCATTACGAGCCCTAAGGCCAATAGAATATGGGATATCCAGGTTCAAAAAAGACATTCTAAAGGGGCCTATAAATTGTCTCACATCTGGTACCGAGGCGATGGTTCCATCTACCAGATTCGCACATTTGACAGCAGGAAAAATATCATAGAAGGTCTGACAATTTTCTTCTTTGACAAAGATTTTACATTGATCAAAAGAATCGATGCGGATAAGGCAACATGGAATGAGGACCGCTGGAACCTTACTGATGGCCTCATCCAAACAATGGAGGCTGATGGGTCTAGGAAATCAGTGAGGTTCAAGCATCATTCAATACAGCTCCCTGAAGCTCCCGAGAATTTCAAACATACTATGAAGGCGCCTGAAGAGATGAGTTTCTGGGAACTAAAAAACTATACGAGAAAAATAAGAAAGGAGGGTTATGATTCAACCAGAGGCGAGGTGGATCTGAACATCAAAATAGCCTTCCCTTTCATATCTCTGGTTCTTACCTTAGTGGGAATTCCTCTTGCCTTGAGAAAGAAGAAAGGGGGGATTCCTTTAAATATTACTATTGGTATCGGTATTAGTTTCCTTTATCTGTTGACATTTGGACTGTCACGCTCATTAGCCATATCTGGGGTCTTGCCCCCGATCCTAGGTGCGTGGATGGCAAACCTTCTGTTTTTGTTCCTCGGGATTTACCTCATGCTGGCAGAGCAGAGTTGAGGTAGGGTCTCAGGATGAAGGGATATGGGTCTCTAAGGCTGTTGCTACCTTCTTCTTAAGCTCGGTTAGATCAAAAGATTTAATAACATAAAAATCCGCAGCAATGGATTTAATATCTTCCTTGAAAGTATCGTAGGCAGTGCAGAGTATTACCGGCATGTTGTAGAGCTTATTCCTAATCTCCTGTAATAGATCTAGACCATTATAGTCAACCATCTTGATATCCAAGACAACCAAATCGGGTTTGTCTGTTTCTATCCTTTCGATCAACTTATATCCATCTGCGGCTGTAATAACCTCATAGCCGGCTTCGCTCAACTCCTCAGAGTACAACAACCTGATATGCTCTTCATCATCAACAACTAAAATTTTAGCCATAAGTAATCTCCTTACAATAAATATTGATCAAATAACAAATTCGTACGCTAGGCTCCTTTTTCCCAGCATTGCACGAGAAGACTCTTGGAGGCCTCAAATTGGACACACTCTTCCTCGATGAATTCCTCTGACTCCCGTATAGACATTCTCTCCGTCTTTTTAACGTATGAAAGGGTCTTGCCGAGGTAAATAGGGATAAGGGAGTCCAGAAGTTCATCCTCTTTCCACACCTTATCCCGGTAACCAACGGCAAAATCAATTAACACATTGATCCAGAGACTCGTTGGAAAGTCAAATCGGTCTGTATCCATCTTCTTTACTTCTTGTAATTTATTGAATGTTTCCTTCTGAAGAACGTTTTCCCAGACATTACCGCAGTTCTTAAACCCGCGCTGAAATTTCTGAAATAGGGTTTCTTTATTAACCTTAACGGGCGGTGGCATCTCGGTTTCGCCAAGGCCAAAGCCAAAGATTGAAGTTGGCTTGCTCCACTTTACCTGACTCCAGAAGGGATAAAACTTAATCATCATCTCAAAGATTGTACCTACCACCTGTCTAAACATGGGTCCGAGGTCAGAGCCCGGATCTTTGGCGCGGTGAATCTTGGGCCTGCCCATGAACGCCTGGCAAATGGGTACATTTTCATTCATGGCAAGGGTAGTCATCCAGATATCAATGCCGAAATTAGCTACAGCCTCCGACCAGGTATCACTTTCAAGATAGACCTGGGCCAATTCGCCCTGGAAGCCAAAATCTCCACCTATAGGCTGTCTGACCCTTCTGCCATAAAGGGATCGGGTCAAAGGGTAAGCAATGGAGTTTGTTATGGTACCATCGTATTTATGCCTGACATACAGGGGTGCAACGTAACCAAAATCCTCAAAGAGAGGTTCTCCTAAATGTTTTATCCATTTCGGCGTTATGCTTTTTAAATCAGCATCAACCACGACCACAGCCTTGGCCTCAAGATCAACAATCTTTTGAAAGAGGTTCTTAAAATTTCTCCCCTTCCCTTTCACACCAGGTTCTGTCGATATGTATATTTTTGGTGTATTAGTTCTAATTCCCAGAAAAATCTCCCTGGTTCCGTCATCAGAGTTATTATCACAGTTAATAATGACCGATTTCCTGTTTCCAAAAAATGACTCTATCCCTCTATCTGCCTGTTGCACAGGGAAAGCAATTGAATCCGCCTCATTATAGGATGGTATTGCTACAACAAATTCTGCTCTCGTGATATCTTCGGGATTAACCTCCGTCTCAAACATCTTTTAGCCTCTTCTGTTTATTAGAAAATTCAAGTCCTAAGAAATTAGGTATGCGTTCACAGGTTCAGGGTTCACCGTTCAGGGTTATCTTCCTGTCTGTACGTCGCACGCAGACAGGTCTTTTGTTGACCTTGCTTATATGCCGGCAAGTACTTGACCTGCCCGCTCGTGCCTTAACACCGATTTGTTTCTTCAACTATGCCCTGAACAGCC
>DAOVRY010000284.1 GCA_030633645.1 Pseudomonadota bacterium
CTATTTGGCAATCCTCTATAGTCACAGGGCCCTCGTAGCCCAGTTTTGTTCCGGACATGATCAGCGTTTTTTTGCCGTAGATCTTACATCCAGCATAGATAACCACCCTCCCACCAGAAATCCTGTCTATATCCACTTCTTTTCCAATATCTACTGTTAAGGGGTTGGGAATCTTTACTCCTTTCTCTGTGAGGAGCCGAATTTTTTCCCTGTTATTGTAATCCATAGTAGGTATCTTCGACCTCTCAATGCTCATAGCTTGCATCCTGTCCAGCACCTTTCACCTTCCTCATGGAATAATGGGATGTTTGGGTACTAGGGTAGTGGGGAATAAAATCGGAATGTGCAAAGTAATATGGCCTGTGCGCTATTTGAACCCATCCCTTCAGTATTCCATTATTTCCAATACTCCATTGGGGGAGGCACCTGAATTCGAGAAAATATGGGAGGATATTTCCATATATAGGTTCAATCTTAGAAATAATTCGCCCAGCAAGAGGCATTCCCCTGTTAGGAAAGCTGCATAACCCCTCTATCTTCCTACTCTAAATTCTTCAGTGCCTCTTCTTTGAGAGACCAGATGATGTCCTTTACCAGGGTTATTCTCGTGCTGATAGTCTCATTTTCCTCAAAAGACCTCTCGTGCGGCAGCCTCTATTGCGGTGATCATATGAGCAAGACGTTCTTCTGGCATCTTGACCGAGATTGGATAGACCAAAAGTCTTTGAAATAGGGCATCTGTTTTGGGAAGGACATCTTTCTGATACACGAAATCAACGCCCCGAATATTGTTCTTAAAAGGCCAGCCGCTTTTGCATAAGGTAGTGCCTTTAAAGAGCTCATGCCAATTTGGGTAGAAATGCCACGTATTATCTTTATAGTAAATAGCACCCACGTTATTTTTGGATAATACCTGGTTAAACCTTCTGGCCTTTTGTGCATCAGGGAGGAAAAAGGCAAGAAAGGTTGCTGTATCTCCATCCGGGTCAAGTATCCTTCTGAAGCTGATTCCCTCTATCCTTTGCAACGTGTTTTTGATTCTTTCCTTATTCTTTTTCTGCTCCTGAATGATAAAGGGGAGTTTGGCCAACTGGGCCAATCCGATGGCCCCCTGAAGCTCCATCATCCTAAAATTGAATCCAGGAAATCTTCTGTTGTCCAATCCTCTTTCTACATCGGGAAGGTGTTCATGTCCGTGATCATGGAATGCGGAACAGTTAAGGTAAAGGTCTTTCTCATTAGTGATAATCATGGCCCCTTCACCAGTGGTCATTGTCTTTACTGGATCGAAGGAAAATATGCCCATTGCCGCAAAGGTTCCCAAATAATTTCCATCAAGTGTGCCACCTGCTGCCTGTGCAGTATCTTCGATGACCGGGATGCCATGGCGATTAGCAATGGTCATAATCTCCTTTATGTTGGCCTGGGCCCCGATCATGTGGACCGGTATGATTGCCTTAGTGCGCTCCGTTACCTTCCTTTCCAGGTCAGCTGGCTCCATGCAGAGTGTATCATCAACCTCTGTAAATACTGGTATAGCACCTGACTCAATAATCGCCTCCCAGGTTGCTATAAAGGTAAATCCCTGGGTTATTACCTCATCACCGGGACTGACACCGAGTGCTGCCAGTGCAACTCTAAGGGCTGCCGAGCCAGACGAAACTGCAAGGGAATAGGAAGCACCGCACATACTGGCAAATCGCCTCTCAAATTCAGCGACCTTCCAGATACCCTTCCGCTCTTTTTCAAATCCATAGCGAAAAAGAATCCCGGTATCTAACACATCCGATATCTCCTTTTTTTCCTCCTCACCAAAAACCTCAAAACCCGGCATATCTTCCTCCTTCGTTATGGGTTAATATAGTACCATAGACCATGGGATCTCTAATTGGCGAATTTTTAGTAACTTTTACTCTCATTGGCTCGTGCCGTTCAAAAGTGTTTACCCAACAGTATATTGGGTAGAGAACAGGTACATAATCACCTCTATCCGGTCATGCCCATTTTCTCAAGGCGCTATCTATAGGCCTCAAGAGAGGTGGTCAAATATGTGGGGTTTAGATGAGCCAGTCAAAGACTCCCAGGGCTTCCACACTGTAAACCCCACATATTTGACCACTGCAAGACCCGGTGGAATTTTTTTGAGATATCGCCTTTCAAAAACAGCCATGACCTCCTTTCAAATGTGAACGACTACTCACTATGGTTCATGCGAACACTTTTGACCGATACCCATTGGTTTCGTTTGGTACCGTGGTTTTTTGCTCAACTCCCCCCTGCTTTAACCGATGGTCTTTTTCCCGACAATGATCCTGGGGATATGACCTTTCCGCTTAAACAGATGAGCTGTTGCCCGGCCAATGTCTAAGGCCATCTCTGCAGTCATGGGGTATTCATTGGCTACCCCTCGCACCCCATCGGTACCAAACAACCTTCCCATGCGTTTCCTGCTTTACCGCCGCTTTCTAATAGATGATATTCCCTGAATCAAGCGCTTATCCGTTTGCACGCCCCAGGGGCATTTTGCTGCCTCGGGGTAGAGTTGAACGTTATATACAAGCTTGCCTTTTTGTCAAGCATCTCTTCACCGAGATCCACTCTCATAGTTCTTATCTTCGCCCTCCTTATTCCGTCTTATGGAGACAGGATAGCGGAGGCTACTCTCTCATACCAGCTTCATGAGCGCACCCATTTTTTTGGTATCGTTCAAAACAGGCTGTTGCCCAAACGAAAATCCCTTTGAGCGGTCATTAAAATGTTTTTTGCCAACAAATCTTGGCGAAGCGGAAGATAA
>DAOVRY010000191.1 GCA_030633645.1 Pseudomonadota bacterium
ACCACAATAACCTGTTTGTTTCTGAGTTCATCTGCCTGGTAATGACGAGCGAGCCCGGCCACGATCGTTCTCTCTTCTCCCACGTCAACAGTTAGTTTGAGCAATTTGTCTGATCCGGAGATGGGTTCTGCCTGTTTTATGATCCCAACCCTGAGGTCTAATCTCTGAAATTCTTCAAAATCTACCAGGTCTGGCACTGGTGCAACCTCTTCCTTTTTTTTAACCGCTACCCTGGGGAAAAGCGCGGGGGCTTTGGTAACAGGACTAACCCGTTTTGTTGCTCCCCACTTTTGTAAGCTCGCCAAACTTAAGTCCTTTCCAACTCTTTCTAACCCCAACTGGTGCTGGATCTTCTCTGCGGTCTGAGGCACAAACGGCCACATGAGCACCGAGATAATCTTGATTACCTCGACAATAGTATCAAGTACAGTGCCCAGGCGTTCCTTGTCTGATTCAGCCAAGGCCCATGGTTTCATGGTATCGATATATTTGTTCGCCTTGCCAATGAGTTCCCAAACCGCCATCAAGGCCTTGTGAAAGGTAAATTCCTTCATCATAGCCGTATACTCTTCGATCAGGTGCAGGGCAGCTTCCATCAATGAACGGTCTTCCTCTGCTACGCTGCCAGGGCCAGGAACAATTCCATCAAAATATTTGACTACCATGGTTGCGCTTCTACTCACCAGGTTTCCTAAGTCATTTGCCAGATCAGAATTCAACCTCCTCACCAGTGATTCCTCACTGAAATCCGAGTCAAGACCAAAGACCATATCTCTGAGCAAGAAATACCTGAAGGCATCGATACCATACCGAGTAGCCAAATCCATAGGTCGCACGATATTTCCCAGGCTTTTTGACATCTTCCCTGCATCCACATTCCAGTATCCGTGGACATTAAGATGCTGATAAGGATCAATTCCTGCTGCCTTGAGCATGCACGGCCAGAATATGGCATGGGGCTTGAGAATATCCTTGGCAATGATATGCTGTGCAACGGGCCAGAACTTTTTGAAGCGTTCATCGCCAGGGTAGCCAAGGGCTGATACATAGTTAATCAAGGCATCAAACCAGACATAGGTCACATAGTCATCATCAAAAGGGAGGGGGATACCCCAGGACAACCTCTTTTTTGGCCTGGATATGCAGAGGTCTTCCAGGGGCTTCCGCAAAAAGGCCATAACTTCGTTCCGATATCTCTCTGGCCTAATGAAGTCGGGGTGCAGATTAATATAGTCTATGAGCCATTCTTGATAGTTACTCATCCTGAAGAAGTAGTTCTCCTCCCGGATAAGGTTCGGCTCGCTCATATGGATAGGGCATTTACCATCTGCTAATTCTGTGTCTGTATAAAACCGCTCACATCCGACGCAATATTTTCCTTCGTACTCACCAAAATAGATATCGCCCTTTTCGTGAACCAGAGAGAGGATCTTTTTTACCGTGTCTTGATGGTTCTTATCAGTAGTTCGTATGAAATAATCGTTGGCAACATCCAGTTTGGGCCAGGCCTCTCTAAAGGTTGCGCTAATCCTGTCTACGTATGCCTCGACTGTCTCACCTGCTTTGGTAGCTGCCTCAACTACCTTGTCACCATGTTCATCAGTGCCGGTCAAAAAAAAGGTTTCAAACCCCGCTAACCCATAAAACCGTGCGATCACATCGGCTACAACGGTGGTGTATGCATGTCCCAGATGTGGTTCTGCGTTTACATAGTAAATCGGTGTGGTTATGTAGAATGCATTCAGGCTACTTTTTGTCATTCTCTCCCCGTGCCTTTTTCGTTTTCACATAGTCATCGTATTCAAAACTAAGACAGCACATGAGTCTCCCACAAATGCCAGAAATCTTGGTAGGATTCAACGAAAGTTCTTGCTCTTTGGCCATTCTTATGGAGATGGGATCGAAGTTTGTTAAAAACACGGAGCAGCATAACTCCCGACCGCAATGGCCAACTCCACTCAGCATGCGTGCCAGGTCTCTGGTGCCGATCTGTCTCATATCCACGTGGGTATGAAACTTTTGCACCAGATCCTTTACCAATTCTCTGAAATCAACCCTGGTTTTGGAGATATAAAAGAAGGTCAGTTTGCTTCTGTCAAATGAAAGCTCCGCTGAGATTAGATTCATGGGCAGCTTTTTCTTCTCTATCAGTTCCTTACAGAACCCCATTGCCTCTGCTTCTGTCTGTTCATTGTTCTTTTTCTGTTCAATATCCTCTGATGTGGCTAAACGAAATATCTCCTTTATCGGCCTGCTCGGCATAGAGGCATCCCTGAGTCTGGGTTTAGTGCATACCATACCCAGTTCCTGGCCATTTTTGGTCTCAACAATGACCTGATCTCCCTCCTTGAGCACAAAACTACCAGTGTAGAATTCATAGCATCTTCCATCTCTCCGGAACCTGACACTCACAATCTTCTTTGGACCTTTTCTGTCGTCTCTGTTCATAAGTGAGCAGCCCCTTTCAAGCCAAACAGGGCCCTTTCAATCAAAATAAGTGAATTCTTATTGTCCATGAGATCATGTTCGGCCCTGGCGATAACCGCCAGCGACCTCATCAACCCATCAACAGTATAAACAAGAGATGCATTTCTAAGATGACTAACCAAATCGGTATTTACCATGAGATCTATTGCACCGCCTAACTTGATGAGCACCATGTCTCTAAACCAACTCTTCCATATCCCCAGCATCAAGGCCATTCTATCATCTTTGAGTTCCTTGCTGGGACCCGCCTTTTTTCCAAGGTCGGAGAACTTTTGAGCTGTATCCAGCAAAACATCAGGAGCACCATTAATGGCACGATCGAGCATGTGTACCCACCCTGCCCTATCGGCTAAAAGATCACCCTCGGCCATTCTGAGTGCCTTCCCGAGACTTCCCTCTGAAAGTCTGGCCAAGATCTTTGCCTCCTCTCTATCCATAGTGCGCTCTCTTGTCAGCCACTGTACGATCTTCTCAGTGGGCAGTGGTTTGAAAGGGACCTTTTGACATCGAGAAACAATGGTTTGAAGCAGTTCCCCTTGATCCTTCACATTCAGGATAAAAACGTTGCCCAGAGCAGGCTCCTCGAGAGGCTTTAGAAATGCATTCGCCGCCTCAGGAGTCATTCTTTCAGCTGGATCTATGATAGTTATCCGATACTGCCCCAGAACCGGGGAAAAGGCAAGATGCCTGTTGATCTCCCTGATCTGGTTAATGCCGATTACCTTTTTCTCCTGATCCGGTTCTATCACCATAAGGTCAGGATGGTTTCCATCGATTATTTTCTTACATGACGGGCATTTCCCGCATCCATCTCCATCAACGGGGTCCGCACAATTGAGCAACAAGGCAAAGGCCATAGCTGTGGTTGTCTTGCCTATTCCTTGGATACCGGCAAACAGATAGGCAGAGGCAATTTTATCGTTGGCTATCACCTGCCGCAGAAACACGGTTGCCTTTTCTTGCCCAATTATTTCCTTAAACGATAGGGTGCCCATTGGTACACTATTTATCCGGTTAGAAGTAAAGTATTCACTCCCAAAGGACGAGGTTTTAGAGATGATAACTCATAAGCTCGTACACCATTTCGCTAAGATATTTGGATGTATCAAGATTCAAATGTCAAAGCTCAAATGTCAAATGAATGTCAAAGCTCAAAGTTCAAAACACCTAACTCCGATCTTCATTTTTGACATTTGGTAATTTTGATTTGATTTGAACTTTGGATTTTGACATTTGTCATTTGTACTGATTAGAGGCATATATGGTAAGTCATATCAA
>DAOVRY010000066.1 GCA_030633645.1 Pseudomonadota bacterium
CCTCATATTAAGAAAAAGTGCGAGGAAGAGGTAGTACCCCACAAACCCCCAGAGGTAAAAGAGGAGTTCGGCAAATTTCTTCTCCCTTGCCAGTGCTATGACACCAACGAGTGCAAGGATGGAAATAATGGCGGGATATGGAAGAGGATATGTGTCGCGGAGATAGCCCCTTAAGAGGGTTGCGACGTAGGCCTTTATATACTGGCTGGGGTGGTTTGCGATGGTGGAAAGCAGACTGGATGATTCCTCCACCTCCCATACATAACGTTCGGCATCTGGGGTAAGGGACGCAGCTGCCTCATATGCTCTCGTGTAGCGGACATCCCCTCCAGCCTTCGCCACATTCTTCGCCGAAATGCTCATGGGGTCCATCGCCAAAGCCCATCTTCCGGTCTCCGAGTGCAAGTAGAGGACCTGAGGGCATACAGTAATAAAGAATCCGGCCAGAACCATCAAAACCGGTAACCCGACCACCCTTATCAAGCCCGATTTGCTACGTTTAAACCTGGGGGTGATCAGCTTTGAGAAGACAATCCACACTAAGGCAACAGCTAAGAAGCCTATGACCAAATGCCTGGAGAGGAAAGCAAGGCCCAGCAAGAACCCCAGTACGAGCGGGATGAAATTTCCGGCTCTCTTGGAGCAGGCCACCCAAAGGATAACCATGCTGGTGAATACGAGCAGGGTGGCAAGAGATTCTGTCAGGATAGCTCCAGAATAGTAAAGGAATTCCGGGGTGATGACCACCAGAATGACGGCAGTAATAGCAGCAGTCCTTCCCAGCATTCTCTGGCCAAGAAAATAGACCGGTAAGACCAGCAGCGCCCCGGCGAAAATGGAGATCTGACGGCCCACCTCGACCAAATAAGCAGGAGAGGATTCGCCCAAGGAGAAAAGGGCCACGAGATGGGGGTACAGAGGAGGCCTTCTGTAGCGGGCAAGGGTAATGTTCCCGTCGTGATGAATGCCCTTCAAGATATTCTGCGCAAAGGTCAGATAATCGATGCTGTCCGGGAAAAGCCGGACATACATGAGCTCCCTGAGAATAAGGGCAGCTAGGAAGGCAACTGCGAGGAAGATCAGCTCGGCTCGCGTGACTTGAGCGATTAACGATTGTCCGTTCTGTCGTGTCATGGTAAGCCTCATCAGTATTCCCTAAGAGGGCATCCCGGAAAATAGGGATCTCAATCATTCCTCAACGGCCGAAACTGTTTCTCGTTTCTGCCTGAACACAACAACCTTGTAGTAGAAGAATTTCACAATGGATGAACATACTTGGATCTCTATGATTGCAAGGGCATATTGCACACCAAACCACGTGTGGATCATCAGAAAAGAGATATATTCAAGTCCTCGGAATCCAATGGCGCTCAGCGTATACGTCATAAACTGGCGTTTGGCACTGCCTTCACGACTTACATAAATATAATATCGCATGAAGAGAAAATTCATTACAAAGACAGTTACCAATGCTATAGCATAAGAAACTTCTTCGGGAAATGTTATCACCTCAGTTAGAAATACCGTCAAGCCAAGATTGGTTACAAAACTGAGGCCTGTAATAATGACGTAGCGAGTAAAACTGCTCATCTCTAATATTATGGTACAGCTAAGTTGACAAAAAGACCTCTGGTTAGGGATTGCTCAACATCGAATAGCTAATCGGAGTTACGTTTTGTTGGCTTCCGTGCGATAAGAATCGCTGATTGCCCGATCGGGGGTCCTATGATCTGATCGAGGATTTTTAATATCGGCACCACCCGTCTAATAGCCATCAACTGCCAAGGCTTAAACGTTCGCGAAAAATTTACTTCTTTTCTTAGCACACGACTCCTTAACCAGTAGGGGAAAACACCAGCGATGTTCATGTAATGTGCTTTAATCGTTTCCCAACCAGCACGCTCGGCCTTTATACGCAATTCTTGCGGGATGTACCTCCGGTTATGGCCTGATGCCACGTCGATGGAACCAAACAGCCACTTACAAGCCGGTACTTTCACCAGTAAGTGACCCCCAGTCTGCACGGTTTTGAAAAAACGCTCCAAAAGGGCAACATCATCATAAACATGTTCAAGCACATCCAGACAGACGATCGTATCAATGTGTTTGGCACGAAGAAATTCGTTGTCGCTCTCAAGATCAAGCTGGGCTATTTCTACAACGGCTGACTCCCTGAATCGATCCTTGAGCAATTGAATGTTTTTTGAGCTTGAATCGACAGCTAGAATATATTCTGCATTCTTTCTTGCAATAGCAGTAAAGTTACCAAAACCACAGCCTGCATCAAGTATGCGCCGACCTATGAATGGCTTAAACAGGTCATATGACCACTGATAATAGGTTTCCAGTGTCTGCATACTTTGAAGAGCAAGCAGGTGCTCCTGCTCGCGTGAGAATTTGCTGGCAATGGTAGGTGTATCAAGCCTGGTTTCAGGCATCAGCGGAAAACCCTCTTATCAATCATATTGGAAAGCGTCTGTCGGTGACCTATAAGCATTTCCCTATAATTCTGTTCTCCAAGCAGTCTTCCCCTGGGGTGTGTGACCAGCGCCCAAAGGTGCTAAGGTTTCATCCGTCGGTCGATGATATCAGCCAGCATCCCGATTGCCAGGATCTGTATCCCGGCCAACAGAAACATGGGAATGGTTGTGCCGAAACCACCACCCCTGATCAACCTGAGGATAAAAAGGGTCGTGGAGGTCAGGAGGAGGCCCATCCCTATTGGCAAAAAGATTCTCAAAGGATTAAAGTATAGGATGGTGCGAACAATCAATTGGAGGAAGTTCATGGTATCGTGCAAGGGGCGTATCTTGGATTTACCAGTCCTCGGGTGATAGTCAATGGGGACAAAGAACACCCTGTAGTTGTCGGACAACATGGCAAGGGTGATGGTGGCAGTGAA
Organism: Pseudomonadota bacterium; assembly: GCA_030633645.1. Lineage (GTDB taxonomy): Bacteria > Desulfobacterota > DSM-4660 > Desulfatiglandales > B25-G16 > JADFWK01. Next base: position 2,903 of record DAOVRY010000066.1, read on the forward strand.
GGAGAAGCGATTTGGCAGGATATTCAGGAAAGACTCTGCAATATCTTTCTTGAAGATCCTCAGACCCGAGTTGAGATCGGGTATTTTCTGTTGAACCAGGTAATTGGCGATCTGCGTCAAGATCCATTTAGTCGGTTTACGAATCAAGGGGATACTGGCGCCCTTTACCACGCGAGCTCCAATGACCATGTCATGATTCCGCATGGCCGAGACGAGTTCAGGAATTTTTTCGTTGGGGTACGTACCGTCCGCATCGGTTATGCCAACCCACCTGTACCGGGCTTCTTTCATGCCCGCCTTTATCGCCGCGCCGTATCCCATGTTCCGCTGGTGCCTGATAACCCGGACACTTTTGATGGTGCTTAAGACCTCTGATGTTCCATCCGTAGAGCCGTCGTCAACAACGATGAACTCCTTGGGGATGTCCAACACATCCAACGTCTCCTTCAGATCTTCCAGCACCTTGCCGATCCCGTCTTTCTCGTTGTAGGCAGGGAGTACCATTGACAACCCTTGGGGGCTCGACCTTCTTTTTTTCCGTTGGCTACCTCGCAAGGGAGTTGAAGCATCCTTTTTCATAGTTCCTTTGCATCTCCTTCTGCCCGATCCATCTGCATGGCTTATCTCTCCTGACGCTATTCCCGGTATGAAGATGGTCAGCAACTCTTCATTCAGCTCACCGCTGCGTACCGAAAAAGAGGGCAACAACAGTTCAGCGACCGGTAGAGATTTGGCCAACTAACCAAAGCCCATGGCACTATACTTGCTAAGTAATATAGCCTTCCACAGATATAGTTTCCACTTTGAGGTAGGAAACGATAATAAAGCTTGAGATACTCCCGAATGACCTTGATTTCAAACAGCTATCATCGCGACCTCTCCCCGCCGACCTCACCTTTCGATTTAAGGGCCTTCTCGAACACAAGTTCCTATTTCAACAGCGCTTATCGCCTTCCGATTTCCGGCGTTGAATGCCTCCACTGTATTACAAAACCTGTAGTACTCCCTTTTCAAGACCTCTAGCGGGCGTGAACGCCGGTCTTAAAACGGCTGTTGGGAGCAAGTCATTGGATTACAGTCTGAATTTGATAAACGTCTTCCAGTAACGATCAGCATACTGTGCTATTTCTCATTTTAATACTTAGACTTAAAAGGTAATTGTAGATTGGTCCCAAAGTGAATATCCAACCTAGATTTACGACCCTAATGAGGCCCGCTGCCAGTAGGCTCTGTGCTGGGGCGATGCTAAATATCTGAGCGCCGAATACTATGATCCCCTCAGTGATCCCCAAAGACCCTGGGGTAATTTTGATTAATACGGAAAACGCTAGCAAGGTTGACAGGAGAAGGCATTTTATGAAAGAGAGGCTCACACCGTATGCCTGGAATGCAAAATATACCGTCAGTAATTCAAATACAGCATGCAAAAGAATAACTACAATTAATTTGATGACAAGAACACGCTGTCTCCGAATAGCATACCAAGCATTAATGACTTCGCTGATTTTTCTAAGCACCCAGTTCTTAAATTCAGGTACTTTGGGGGAAAAGAGCATGAGCACGCTGGTACCCGCAAATACGACCGCAAAGAAGAAAAACACTATCATATTCGTATAGTGATAATTGAAATAGATATACAAGATACAGAACAGACCGATAACTGCATTCACAAAAAAGCTAATAAAGTATAGGGCCAACATTGTTGCCAGAAAATGTGAAACAGCAAAATTATGGACCTTTTTCAGATAGAGAGCCCTTGCGCCTGCTCCTCCCTGAAAAGGGATAATATAGTTCCAAAGATTTGAAACGATAGAAAGTCCGTACCACTCTTTGAAGGTCAGAGGAACATTCAGATGATCCATTAACACCTTGGTAAATAATCCTAGAACAATTGAGTCACCCAGAAGCACAAGGGCGAGGGTAGCGACCAGCCTTGGCGATATGCCAAAAATGTTGCTGAACTCCGAAATATGACTTCTTATGTAAAGGACTATCCAGATAACGAAGAAAAGAAGAATGGCTAATGATAGAACCTTTCGGGATTCAATGTGCACCAGCAAAAACCCCTTAAATAGTATAAGCAAATGTTAACATTGATGCGCCTGTAAAAAGTCCTTTTTACAGGCAATTGCGAATTTAGGGATTCAGGAATTGCGAATTATTGTCAGTAGTTAGCCCTAAGGGCATTACTCCAAATCCTGATGTTTTTGACTTTTTACGAGATCATCAACATTGAGTAAAGCATATCTTACTTTTGAAAAAGTGAGCACCTGATAAGAGCGGGAGCTCCTTCAAGGAATATCCAGTTCAAAGAGCTTGAGCCATAGGACACCGCCTTGTGACCTGGCGTCCCATGGTTTCACTAATCCCAAGGTTCGATCCGTCCTCTCAGAAACTTGAGATACAGCTTTCGCGCCATCCTTTCAGCCGGTCTATTTAACATAAAGGGATAGAGAAGGGGGCTTAACCTCCCGAGATGTCTATCAATAAAGCCTTTAACCAAGTGCTGATTGACTGACGCGAGGCACACCTTATAGGCTTTGTGTCTCTCCTCGAATGAAAAGTAATCGGTTTCAAAGGGAATATCACCAGGCCCTATATCGCCTTCAGGATTTGACCACGTGTAGGGGTTATACCTGGGGTTCAACCTCGCGTGCTCATCATTCTTAACCCATCCCAAAAGGTCACTTCCGGGAAGGGGCTGGTACACCCCGTAGCCGGGGATATCGACCTTCATTTCTTCATTAAATGCAATGGTATTCATAACATCCTCATACACCTCATGAGGCCCACCTATAAGGTTGAAGGTCTTTACGATTAATCCAGCGGCCTTGGCATCTTCGATAGATTGGGCTATTTTCTCGAGCTTTATCCCCCTCCTCAGGGCCTTCATGGTTTTAGGATTTGTCGTTTCTACTCCCATCGCAACAATGGGACAGCCGGCCTGCTTCATCTTGATGAACAGCTCTCTGTCAATATTGTCAGCCCTTATCCCTTGCCCTAAAAGAAATTGGATATTCAGACCTCTTTTTAGAATCAGGTCACAGATGGCGTGTGCGCGCCTCTTGTCCAGAGAGAAATTATCATC
>DAOVRY010000147.1 GCA_030633645.1 Pseudomonadota bacterium
AGCGTCTTATCAATAATCCAAGACTCTTTCAGCAGCACCAATCTCTTATTTTGGACAAGAGTGATTGCACAAATAATTTGATTTTACTTGAAATGCATAAGATACTATACATAAGTAGTTGAGACCATTTTAGATTCTTACATGCTCATTCTGAGAGATTATCTCTTACATTTTAAATATTACAGTAAATCATCAGGATAATGAAAAAATGTCAAATTCCAAAATCCAAATGTCCAATGAATGACAAATACACAATGTCAAAATCAGGTTATATAGTGTTAGGAGACCGGTGTTTGATTAGAGAAACTCACTTTAATTTAAAAGCAACATTCTGGGTAGGTGCATTTTGGATTTAGGCATTCTTGCCCTGTTAGATAGCAAAGAAAGCAAGAATCGTAAGTTACCTTGTATAGATAGGTGTTAGGCCCTAAATTTGGAATCTGAATTCTTTATCTAACAGGGTGAAGATTTTATTTGGCATTTGAGCTTTGACATTTGAAATTATAGGTTTGTAATTCCTTGGTTTGCTGTTGTCCAGCTTGAGAAATACTATGAAAATTTCAAATATTTTTGGTTAGTATTTACAGAGGCAGAGCTCAATTGTTATCTCGCCAAAAGTACATTCTCATCACCGGATTGATTGCCTTAAGTATTCTTTCGGTTTTTTTGAAGAAGTGGGGTTCAAACCCTTGGGCTGAAAGCGAGTGGAGAGAACATCACGGCCTTATCAGGATTGACAAGTCTGCTATTCGCCCGGATGATGGAGATACCTTTTTCTACAAGGATTTTATCATAAGGATCCTCGGCATAGACGCACCGGAGATTATCCATAAAGAACACGGGATATTTGAGGATCAGCCTTATGGTCGAAAGGCGGCAGCAATGACTGCGGATGTCTTGAAAAAGGCCACAGTTGTTGAATATCTTCCCTTTCAAAACGATAAATATGGCCGGCTTCTCGCACACGTATTTGTTGACGAGGAACTTTTGGCTGTTCGTTTGATCAGAGCTGGATTAGCATATGAAACTATATCCTTTTACGGAGATAACGGATTTCCAGAGCTTGCAGAAAGGATATTAAAGGCTGCTCAGGAATCTCCCAAGCCACCATTTGAAAGACCTTACAGATGGCGCCGAAAACATCAGAAAAAGCAATGACAAAACAGGCACCGTACCTCGAGGTAATAACGACCCATATGAATGCCGATTTTGATGCCTTGGCATCCATGTTGGCCGCAAAAAAGCTTTACCCCGAGGCAAAAATGGTATTTCCCGGTGCCCAGGAAAAGAATCTTAGAAATTTCTTTCTGCACTCAACCTCTTATCTCTTTGATTTCCTCCGTATAAAGGATGTTGATTTTAATAAGATCAAGAGGCTCATCCTGGTAGATACACGCCAAAAAAGGCGGATAGGCAAATTTAGAGAGCTATTGGGCAAGAAAGAATTGGAGATACACATATATGATCATCATCCCTCCTCAGTGGATGATATCAAGGGAGATTTTGAAGCTATCCAAGAACTCGGGGCAGGCACATCAATACTCACGGAAATAATCAGGAAAAAGGGTATCAAAATCACTCCTGATGAGGCGACTCTGATGGCACTCGGTATCTATGAAGATACTGGATCTTTTACCTTTTCTTCCACGACGTCTGAAGATCATGAGGCTGCTGCCTGGCTACTAGAGCAGGGGGCATCGCTTAATACGATCTCTGATATGTTAACCAGAGAGCTGACCGCTGAGCAGGTGTGGCTCTTAAATGATTTGATGGCTTCTGCTACCAGAACCACTATCAATGGTATTGAAGTGGTTATAGCCAAGGCCAAGAGAGATCGGTATATAGGTGATTTTGCTGTTTTAGTTCAAAAGTTTATGGAAATGGAAAATCTCAATGTCTTATTTGCTCTCACCCAGATGGAGAACAGGGTCTATCTGGTTGCCAGAAGCAGGCTTCCAGAGGTAAATGTTGGTGAAATTGCCATGGACTTCGGTGGTGGAGGACATCCACAGGCAGCCTCTGCTACTATTCTTGATAAAACCCTCGTCCAAGCAGAGGAAGATCTTAATAGGTTTCTCCTAAACCGGATCAATTTTGAGAGATTTGCCAAAGACATGATGACCTCTCCTGTCATCCACATATTACCGGACGCTTCCATGAGAGAGGCAGGTGATACCCTAACCAGGTACAATATCAACACGTTGATGGTTATTGATGAAAATAGAACCCTCAAGGGATATATCTCCAGGCAGCTGGTGGACAGGGCTATCTTCCTTGGCCTAGAAATGAGGCCGGTAACAGAGTACATGAATGTGGAATTTAGGCACGTAGGACCTGAAACTACCTTGAATGAGATACAGGATCTGATTATCAATAGCAAACTGAGAATTCTACCTGTACTGCAAGACAGCCAGCTGCTCGGAGTTATTACCAGAACCGACCTCTTAAACATTCTGATAGAGACGTCATCCACACCTGAGTTTGTTTATGATTCACAGGAGATCACGAGCTTTGTTCGGATGAAGAATATCAAAAATCTACTCAAAGAACGGTTGCCCGTTAAGATCACAACGCTCCTGAAGGAACTGGGAGAGATAGCGGATGAACTTGACTTTAATGCCTATCTGGTTGGTGGTCTCGTAAGAGACGTTATCTTAAAGAGGAAAAACCTTGACGTAGATATCGTTATCGAAGGAGATGCTATCAAGTTGGCCAAAGCCTTTGCCCGGAACAAGAAGGCCAGGGTGAGGAGTTACCCCAAGTTCGGAACAGCGGTTGTGGTCATGCCAGACGGCTTTAAGATAGACGTAGCAACTGCCAGGATAGAGCACTACGAATCACCGGCTGCTCCACCGGAAGTTAGGCTGAGTTCGCTGAAGCGGGATCTTTTTCGCAGAGACTTCACCATTAATACCCTGGCGGTTCATCTTAACAAGGGGCATTATGGTACCCTCCTCGATCACTTTGGTGCTATGAGGGATATTAAAGAGCGGGTTTTGCGGGTGATTCATAACCTTAGCTTTGTTGAAGATCCTACGAGGATTTTGAGGGCCATTAGGTTCGAGCAGCGGTTTGGGTTCCGGATAGGCAAGCTTACAGAAAGCCTGATTCAGAATGCTGTCAACGTGCATTGCTTTGAGAATTTGCCTGGGCAAAGGCTTTTTCTGGAACTAAAACTGATCTTGCAGGAAGAAGATCCCGTTGCGGTAATAGAGAGGATGGATGACTATGACCTTTTGAAGTTCATCTCCCCCGAGCTTAAACTTACCGAGGGGGTAAGGACTGTCCTGAAGAGAATAAAGGGCATTTTAGTATGGTTTAATCTCCTGTACCTGGGTATTACCTATGAACCATGGAAGGTATATTTTCTTGGGATAGTCTCTTCTTTGAGCGATGATGCCTTGAAAAAGATAATAGAGAGGATGCAGATTCAAGACAGAGATATAGTAAATGCGATTTCCACCCGACAGGAGGTCAACACAGCCTTTAAGGAACTCTCTCAGCTCAGGGATAAGAATAACTATGCCTTATACAAGACTCTCTCAGCCTTTACTCCTGAAATTTTACTGTGTAGTATGGCGAAAACCAAGAGTGAAAAGATACAGAAATCCATATCCACCTTTTTCTCCCGACTTACAGGAACAAAGGTATGTTTGAAGGGCAAGGATCTCATTGCAATGGGTTATGAACCGGGTCTCCTTTTCAAGGATATATTTGACAGTATCCTGGAGGCCAAATTCGGAGGTGAGGTAAGCACAAGGCAAGATGAGATTGAATTCGTAAATAAGAGATTTGGGAGTCGACTCGTTAGCTCGTCTCTATAGCAGAATACGTGTTTCTTCTGACAGAAATCAAATTTGAAACCTGAACGCCCTGCCGGTGGCGGGGAATAGACCCGAAACTCGAATATCAAAAATCGAACATGCAACCCGTAACACAGCTTCCCAATATGTATGGCGCCAGCTTGTCTGGGTTAAGATCGATCGTCTAGATACATCTGGAGGACTAAACGATGGGGAAAAGGAGAATTGTCAGCGGCATGAGACCCACTGGCAAACTGCATCTCGGGCACGTCCATGGGGCCTTAAATAACTGGCGCTCTCTTCAACAGGATTACCAGTGCTTTTATTTTATCGCTGACTGGCATGCCTTAACGAGTGAATATGAACATCCGGAGATTATAAAGGAAACCACCAAAGATATCATTATTGACTGGATTTCAGTTGG
>DAOVRY010000132.1 GCA_030633645.1 Pseudomonadota bacterium
GATTGATTAAAGAAAAAGGCACTTACTAGGGTGCAGTTTTCAGAGATGCCTCTCATTGAGGCCATATCAGAATATAGCATATCATAAAATATGATTATTTTCTAGCCACAATGTGACTATTTTTTATTCGCCTTCGCCAGAATACCCCGCAGCTTGCTGCGGGGAGGTTCATCATCAAGAAAAGCGATATGGGATTGCAGTAAAGCATAGAGATGCTTGTGCTCGATTCAAAAAGAATCACAGACAAGAAGGGTGAGACCTGATCACGGTGGAGTAAGGAATTTTCCGAAATAGGCACGAAGTAATGAGTGGAAGGGCTCATGTTCCCCAGTGTCCGCTTGCCTCACGGCGGCCAAGAGCTCCCATCGGACTCTTCAAATAATAAATTCTCCATAAGGTGGCTTACTGCTTCTGCTTCTTTTAGGTCTAAAACCGTGGCATGAGCAAAAATTTCAATGGGCGTGGACAGTGCCCTTTCTATCATTGTTTCACGAAGGGGTTCGATCCTGGCCTGAGCCTCAGCAAAGCTCTTTTGACAAGCAAATTGCTGAAAGATCTCTTGCTCGGTGTCTATGTAATGTTCTCTCTGTACGGTCTTGAAAGCCCGCCATAGGTTTTTATCCTTCTGAACCTTTGCCAATGATGCCCTCACGAGATTGGCAATTCTATTTTTAAAGACAGGGAACCTCTGCTGTGCAATTGTTTTTTCATTTTCCCCTAATGTCGCCAGTAGATCCATGAAGAGTTCTCTCGTAACAGAGTCGTGTATTCTGTCTCTTATGCTTCCTGAATCCAGATCGAAAAACAATTCACTGTAGTCAGGACGCACAATGCACAGAAGGGAGTTTGCAAAAAAGCTCCGACGCCCATGGCATTTCTGTCCGGCATCATCGATAGCCTCAACATCAAAGGTTAAAGAGACACGGTCACAATAATCCTGTTCTGTAAACCCGTCAAATATAAGGCAGTTTTCAACGGGAAGGTCATTTACGATACTCTGCTCTCGTATCTTTGTTCCCTGGCCTTTGGTTATGGTGGCGGACAAGTTGACCGGATCAACCAGAGCATCTCCTCGTATGTTACAAAAGACGGGTTCAGCAACGTAGCCCAACTTATAATTGATGACAAATCCAACGATGAGTGAGTTGGGATCAAGAGGATCTCCAATGGGTCTACCATGAACAAACACGCGTCGGTCCCAAAGGGCCTCAATTTCGTCCTGAGGGGGATTTTCATCGATTACCCGCACATCTTTGTAGGCTTCTGTAACACCTTGAATGAATTGCTCTGGGTTTTGAGTGCCCATAGTCGTATATGCGTATCCTTGGTGTAAAAAGGGAAACACTTCGATTGCTGGTCTGCCGAGTTGAATACCAATGGTTCTGGAGCAGTCCGGCCTTTCTAATTCAACCGTAACAGTGCGAGCATAGGAATTTTCGGAAACAAGGAAGTGCACAGGCACAGAGATTGCCCCTGTATTCTGAGGACATAATCTGTGTGCAAAACTGGAATTGTCTTGTGGATCGTGGTAGGGATGTCCATCAATTAATACCGTAAAGCGTGGTATGTAGTTACATCTCCAGGAAAATTTCAGGTCATAGCGATCACATCTCACTTTAGGTTGGGAGCCAAGGGCAAATCTGCTCTGGAAGTTACAGTGATCAATGGTCAAGTCACGAACATCGGGCCCCGGCATTAGGAGCTCAACATAGCAGACAGAATAATCCGACAATCCAGTGCTGTCACTGTCAAATACCCCTAAGTCTTCATAACGCACTACCTCCATCCTACCCCGTGCTCCTGGAAAGCTGGTTTCTTTCCCAATCCACACCTGTTCAATCCCGTCGTAGCCATAATTATGGCCTACTTCCTCAAAATCCTTGCTCATGATGTCATAACATCCGGTACCCCTTTTGAAGTTGGAGGTGCCCACCACGAAAGGAGTCAGATCACCTGGGTGCCACCGGTTCTTTATAGCGGACACAAGATCCCTTACCTGTTTGGTTGTGTTGTTGGCTGATGTTCCCGGACGAAAGGGTTGCACTCCGGAACTGATGTGGGTTGCATAAAAGGGAAGAATGTGGCCCGTGTCTCTGATACGTAATCGAGTGCCCAAGACCCTCTTTCTTGCTATACCAAACCACGTTCTTCCCAATAGTTTTTTGTACACCAGTCCATCGAGGACTTCGAACTTCTCTTGTCTCGCGATAAGCCCGATCTCTCCCTTCTGATGATTAATGTCAATCTTAGGCTCTGCCTCATCTGTCCAGCCTTTTTTCTTTTGTAGGTAGTTTGCAAGGCAGCGGGTGGTGAGCTTTTCCCCTGCAGTCCAGCCCGGATGACCAGCATTGTAACAGCGACAGGGATGGGACATCTCCTTAAGGGTTACAAAGGTACCCTGACGTTTGCTATAGGCTCCGCTGAGGCCCATTAGGTCCCAGGATCTATTGCCGGAATCAAGGTCCCTCAGGAGTAAATTGGCTATGGTGTCAAGTCTTCCTGCAAAATCCTCCGAATCTATCACCTCGTAAGCCATATTGAGATTAATGGTATGAATAGCACACCTTACCCTGTCCTGTGCGTATGCCGTGCTGAGCAGTGCAAGTGATCCAAACACGGCAAAACAAAGCAGTGTAAAAGTATTAACAGGTTTCATAATATCCCTTCACCCTTGTCTTCCAGTGGGAGTTCGTTACCTAAGATACTACAAGTTCAGTAAAAAACAAGCCTGAATTGTTGCGATATAGTGGTGTGCAAAAATCTCCTATCGCTCAAAAGTGATGCATTCGTAAAAAGTCGATTTTGCTCTATCCGTGAGGATTTTGGGCGCACTTAAGATGTTCAGCTAAAATGCTAAAACTCGTTCTAACGCCCTCAGACAGTTAGCAGTTCTTAACGCTGAACATCTCAAGCACTTTTCTCCCAAAACGCTCAATCTCGTTCACAAAACACTTTTTACGAGTTTGTCAAAGTTAAAAGTTAATAAAACACATAACAGACAACGTACAATCCCCTTTTTTTGAATTGTGGATTCCTTTATTCATAATAGTCAATTTGATATTCCTAAATCCCCTAATTCCCAATTTTTAACTAAAGATAACTGGCTCCCGAAGGATCAGGGAGATGGCCTGAGTCGCTGTTTTGGCGATAGCAGGGTAAACGTTGCTGAGAGAGGCTATTTGACGTAAGTTATCAGCAGTTCTGGATGCAAGCATCGCCAAATCACCTTCGTTCATGCCTGCTATCAGTAGTGCCTTCTCCCATGCAAGGCCCCTTGCCCAGGCGTAGATTGTGGCTGCGGCCCACAAGGGAATCGGGCGTACCGGAAATCCACTGACAGTCTTCCGCTCTGTGAGGGGCTGGAGTCCCTTTCTCATGGTGTTATACGCATCAACAAGTACCTTGGGGATCTTTGATTGGTCAAAATCGATTTCTATCTCCCTATCATACACAAATGTTGCAATAAGGGCAGCCAAGAGAGCCGGGTTTGATTCCGGAAAGAGGCCTAATCGTAAGCCCTCAGCAATCATCAGCGGTTGATCAATCCTGAGCTGAGATGCCCACTGTCCATCTTCTGTGGGGGTATCATTATCCTTTACATAACCTTCTTCCTTCAAAAAATTGAGATGCCGGAGAAAATCCGCCCACAGGTTTTCCCTCACCGCATTGGCGGTATCCCACAGATTTGAGAAATCTCTAACCACGGTTCTAAAGGACCTATTTTGTTTCCCGTGACACAGGTTAAAATGCTCACATGCGTTGCACATGAGGGCATCACGTTCCTGTTCAAGGAAAGAGATCCGATCCTTCAGTGGCTTGAGTTTTGAGATCTGCTCATGGCCCAAGGGCAGATTCTCCAAAGGGGGTGGTATCTCATCTATGGATTCTCTTAATAGGGCACGAGAAAACGTGTTCGGATCATCTCCTGATGAAAGGTTTACCAACCGATCCAGGATGGTGGAGATCCTTTCAGGAGGAAAGAATCTCATCTTTGGTGGTTTTTTTCTTTGTGATCTATATTTCAGGCGGCAGGCAAGGACGCCATCTCTGTCCCTCCTGGAATGCCTTGTGATAACACAATAGAGGCGGGACTTGTTATCCAGAAAGAGCCTGCCGGGTATGAGGTTGGCTATCTTAGAAAGGGTAGTCTCAAGCCCTTTTTCCTCTTCCCTTGTTTTCCTCATCTCCTTTCGTATGGCAATTATCTTCCTTTGAAGATTCAGAACAGATTCCGGGGAACCACATAGGGCGTGAGCAAGCAATTTCATTACTCTTTTGCCGGCTTTCTCCAGTCTTCCTTCAAGGTTCTCGTCCCTCTTTTCCTGGTTCACATAGTTAGCAAACGATTTAGAAAGGATATCTCCGATCTCTTCAGGGCTATGGGATAGGAGCAGGTTTAGGGTCATGGAGAAATCAGTCCTTATTTGGCTTACAATATCTTCCGGGGGAGATTTCAATAACGCTGCGATTAAGGGGAGATCCATAAAGGGTCCGGGGACC
>DAOVRY010000095.1 GCA_030633645.1 Pseudomonadota bacterium
ACCCAACTCTTTCAACTGAACGGCTTAACGGGGAATTGCCCTCCGGAATCAGGGTTCTTTTCACAGAAGAGGTATCGATCGGCAGCCCCGCTCCCCAGATCAAAGAAAGCCATTTTCACATTACAATAAACGGCTCTTTCAAAATAGAGGATCTGGATAGGTTCTTGAAGCTCAACTCCTATGTGGCAGTCAAGAAGCACAGAGAAGGTGAGAGAACAGTTGACATTCGATCTCAGGTGAAAGAATTACATCTGGTATCCTCTGATGAGCTGGAATTAGTCGTAAGACACGGAAGGGGTCCGGAGCTGAAGCCCGCAGAAATTATCAAGGAGATATGTGCTTTGCCCGAGAACCAGTTAGCGGGAATGAAGATCTTAAAAACAAAGGGTGTTCTTTTGTGAGGTCAGATAATGACTAATGAACTGATGATTAATGCAAGGCCACAGGAGACGAGGGTCGCCTTGGTGGAGAATGGTGTAGTTGTTGAACTCTATATCAATAGAGGATCTGAACATGAGCTCATGGGTAATATTTATCTTGGAAGGGTAGTGCGGGTTTTACCAGGAATGCAGGCAGCCTTCGTAGACATAGGCATTGATAAACCGGCCTTCTTATATGTGACCGATGTGTACAACGACGCGCGCCACTGGGAGCAGGTTATGCTGCAAGAAGGGGATGAGGATAATAACTCAGAAACTGAGAGCCCTCTGCGGATGAGGCAGTTGAAGAATTTCGATATCAACATAGAGGGTCTCTTGCAAGAGGGTCAAGATATCATGGTTCAAGTCTCCAAGGAGCCTATGGGTACAAAGGGTGCCAGGCTCACCTCTTACATAACTCTTGCTGGACGCCACCTGGTGTTTATGCCGACCATTGACCACATTGGCGTTTCCCGGAAGATAGAAGACGAGAAAGAAAGAACTCGGCTCAGAAAAATCATTCAAGAGTTACGGCCACCTGGCGAGGGATTCATTGTGAGAACGGTAAGCGAGAGGGCACCCAAGGAGAAGTTAAAATCAGAGATGGAGTTTTTGAGCAGATTGTGGAAGACCATTCAGAAAAGGAAAGAGTCCTCCTCTGTCCCCAATCTTCTTCACAAGGAATTAACCATTACCCTCAGGGCTGTGCGGGATCTGTTTACCAAAGAGATTGACCGACTGGTAATCGACTCACGGGAGGAGTATAAAGCAATTATGGAATTTATAGAGAATTTTGTTCCCAGTCTCAGGTATTCCGTTGAGCTCTATGAGGGGAGGGAACCTCTGTTTGATGCCTATGGTGTTGAGATGGAGATAAGCAGGGCGTTAGACAAAAAGATCTGGCTGAAATCTGGTGGATATATTGTTATTGAATCAACAGAGGCCCTAGCGACTATAGATGTTAATACCGGAAGCTATGTAGGGAAGAGAAACCTTGAGGAAACCATAGTAAAAACCAATATTGAGGCAGTTAAGGAGATTGCCTATCAAATACGATTGAGGAACATTGGGGGTCTGATTGTCATTGACTTCATAGACATGGACAGGGAATCTGACAGGGAGAAGGTGTTTCTGGCCCTCAAGGAGGCATTGGAAAAAGATAGAGCAAAGACTACTGTCCTGAAGATGTCGGAATTAGGCCTGATTGAGATGAGCAGGAAAAGGACACGGGAGAATATCAATCTTTTTTTAACTGAGTCTTGTTTTTACTGCGATGGGAGGGGCAGGCTCAAGTCGTCAACGACTATCTGCTATGATATCTTCAGAGACCTGGAGAGAGAAACGGTCTCTGGTGAGGATGGCAAGGTCTATCTCTTAGTGAATCCTGAAATAGAGAAGGTTCTGAAAGAAGAAGAGAGATATTCTGTTATGGAATTAGAAAAGAGGATTAACAGGCGGATTATCATAATTGCGAAAGATGATTTTCACATCGAGCAGTATGAGATAAGTGTTCAATGATTGCTACTACTGAGAGCATCAAATAGTTTGCAGTATCGGGAGGGGCATGAGGTTTTTTCTGTTGTGACTGGTGGGAGGCCGCTGTGCTTTTCACGACTTATCAGTGGGGGAAGCCGCAGCTCTCCCGACTTGTCGGGAGAGAATGCGGAGGGGGCAAAGACTCCCCCGTTGATAAGTCGTAGAAAAAACCAGGCCGTGAGCCTCGGAACAGAAGAAAAGACCTCATGACCATCCTAGATACTTCTCGGTTATGGACAATGTAAACGATAAAATGCTCCCCTTAGGATGATCTTTTGGCGTAAAAAGAAGGAATCAGTCTAAACGTTTCACTGTTGATCTCATCTACGATCCCCTGAAGCCAGTTTGTGCCTATTGCTGTTTCACGGTTGTCTAATCCTTGGATAACCCCAAGGTAATCCTTTCCCTTTTCATCTATGTCTTTGCGAATGATGTTGAGGAAATTGTCCCTTTTTTCTTGGTTACCCTCTTTAGCAGGGCACCCTCTCAACAATTCCTCAATGCTGGACCAGTGCTCAAAGAATTCCCTCCTGAGCTGCTGTGACCTCTCTAAGGCACGATCTTTCATCACCTTTCCATATACCTCAATGGATTGAGGCATTCTGTCAGCAACCACTTGTAACCGCCGTATTCTTTCGGCTACTACCATGTCTATCTTTTCCAGAGCACCTTCATAAAGGCCAGCCTCGATCGGATCAGATCCAAAAAAGAGAGATCGAACATCACAATACCATCTCCTCAGGGCAATGATATTGGCAATGTAGTTGATATTATTGGTGATGATCCTTTTGATAGCATGATAGAGCCCCGGATAGAGAGGCTGTTGTTTTTTCAATGCGGACCCAGCAAACAAGAGCCTGTCTCCTTGAAGGTAATCTTTACGATAGATGGTTCCAGCGGCAATAACCGTGCCGTATCCGAGCCTCAGTGGCCCGACCAGTCCCCCCTGACCGCCCAGGAAGATCGGTCTTTGATTGAGCATGACTCCCCGAGGAACATCACCGATAAGAGAGGGGGTGGCCTTATCCTGGCCCGGTGTGTAGTTGAAATGAATATATGAACTTCCGACCTCGCTATGGTTTATTCGGCTGGTGCCGCCCGCCATGAGACAGTCACAGAAATTGATAAGGCTACCAAGTGTTACAAAGGGAAAAAGGATGGTTTGTTTGAGGCCTACGGTATGAGCACCGTTGGCCTCCTCCTCAAGTAGACACCCAGACCTAACATGGGCACCTAATTCGAACGTCACCTTTTTCAAAAACGTCGAATGTGAAAAGAATCCACCCTTGAGTTTCACATGGGGACCTAACTGGCAGTTTTCAATGGTTACCGGTCCCTCGTAACCAATTTCGCAATCGGTCATTATCAATGTGGCTGAACCAAAAATCTTACATCCTGAGTGGAGTACCACCCTTTCTCCTGATATGCGATCTACAGATACCTCTTCTCCTACCGTAATAGTGCTCGGATTGAAAATCTTTACCCCTTTCTTTATGAGCAGTTCAACTTTAGGATGATTCGTTGTGTTTTCCATTATCTCTCTAACTCGATATCTCGATGTGTTAAGGTGATAAAATTGGTTGCTTTCCCGAGTTCTTGAAAGATAGTGTCGGCAATGCTTACAGACCGGTGTCTCCCTGCGGTGCATCCAACGGCAATGGTCAGAGATGATTTCCCCTCCTTTTCATAGAGGGGGATAAGGAAGGTAAGGAGGTCTAAATATTTTTTCAAGAAGATATGGGTCTCCTTCCACCCATCCACATATTCTTTGACACTCGGTGATGTGCCGTCAAGGTTTTTTAGTTCCGGTACAAAGTAAGGGTTGGGGAGACACCTGACATCAATAACAAGATCTGCGTCGTGGGGAATGCCATATTTGAACCCGAAGGAAAGAAGGTAGATCTTCATCCTTTTTGCAGGAACTGCCTTTAGCACATGGTTTAGGATAATCTCCTTTAACTCGTGAACGTTGTAGTTAGAGGTATCAATAACGAGATCTGCGGTCTCTCTCAGGCCTCTCAATTCCTTTCTCTCGACCTCAATCCCTTCGAGAAGGCTCTTTTCTGCACTGAGTGGGTGCTTTCTTCGAGTCTGGCTGTATCTTCTCAACAGGGCCTCGGTAGATGCCTCAAGAAAAAGGATTTCAAGGAGGTAGTCTTGTTCCCTGAGTTTGGCAAAAATATCAGGATATCTTTCGATAAGCTCTCTCTCCCTTAGATCCATAACTACAGCGAGTTTGGTTATTTCTGATCCGGTCTCTGTCCTCAATTCCAAGAATTTGGGCAGGAGCATTACCGGCAGATTGTCTATGCAGAAGAAACCGGCATCTTCGAGGGCATTGATCGCTGTGGTTTTGCCTGATCCTGAAAGACCGGTAATAATGATAATCTTTATGTTTTTCACGTACCCAAAAGGTGCCTTACCTTTCTTAAGTAAGGGTGCCTATCCTCCTATAGATTCCGCTCTCAATAATCTCTTCTGCCTTTATCATTCCTTCCCTGACAATCACAGGCGGATCCATGGTTACATCAAGGATGGTAGAGGGATATTCTCCCTGTGTTGGTCCTCCGTCCAGTATGAGATCAACGTCAGCACCGAGACATCCTAGCACTTGATCAGCCGTGGTGCAAGGAGGCATTCCTGAGATATTGGCACTTGTTCCGGTGATGGGAACAGGGAGAGATTTTGACAAGGCATGAGCCACAGGATGGCTGGAGATCCTGATACCCACCTTTCCTGTATCTGCTGTCAGGATTGGCGGCAACAGAGCAGAGGATCGAAAAATCATGGTGAGCCCCCCGGGCCAGAATTTTTTCCCCATCCTTTTTGCTTGTGGTGGAACGGATTGCACGTATTTTTCAAGCTCCCCTAAGGAAGAAACCAAAATAAGGATGGGCAGAGCAGAACGCCTTTTTTTTATCGTAAAGATCCTTGTTAGGGCCTGGGGATTGGTAGCATCTGCACCGAGGCCATAAAACGATTCGGTGGGCAGGGCTACAATACCTCCTTTCAAGAGGATTTTCTTTGCTTCCCGTATGCCTTGTCTTAAGGATTCGGGTGAATCGACTGTAACTACCTGGCTCAATCTGCCTTAACCCCTGTTGCCCTCGATTGCAGGCCCTCCCGGTATCTTTCCAATTTCTTGGCGATATCGGCATATTTGAGGGCCAGTATCTGGGCAACAAAAACAGCGGCATTCTGGGCACCGCCGCCCCCAATTGCCATGGTGGCCACGGGAATACCGGGAGGCATCTGG
>DAOVRY010000146.1 GCA_030633645.1 Pseudomonadota bacterium
GCAATCTCTTTTGACTCCCCTTCAAGCCCATCTTTTCTGCTCTCTAACTGATTGATCGTTTCAGAGAGATTCCCTATCTCACCCTTGAGCCTGGCCTCGTCAGTGGTCAATTCAGTTAATTGGGGTTTTTTCCTTTTCAGCTCATTCTTCACCCTATCCAGTGTTAGCCTTTCGTTTTTGAAAACAGAATCATGATGAGAACGAAGGCTCGAGACCTCCTGAATCGATTTCTGTAATTCCTCAACCCTGGAGTCGATGTCCTTGATTTCAGATTGAAATTCCAATATCTTGCGACCGATTCCCTCCTTTTCCTTATTCAGCTTTATTTCAGTTGTTCTCAGCCTTTCCTGATCAGCGGACAGATGATGCACGGCATCTTCATTTTTTCTGTATTCTTCCCTAAGGGAAAAGACCGACTCCTTCAGGGCAGACAAGTTCTTTTCTTTCTCTATCAGACCCATATTGGCCGTCTCGATAATCTCCTCAGATTCAGAGAAACGGGCCTCTGCTTCTCTTGCCTTATCCACAAGATCATCAATTATCTTTTTCCTCTTTTCCCTTTCTCTGTTCAACTCATTGTAGGTATGGGCGTTCAAAACAAGCTCCAGGCGATGGATCTCCGAGCTCGCCTCTTTGAACTTCCTGGCCTTATAAGCCTGCCTTTTGAGCGAATTCATACTCCGCTTAATCTCATCAAGGAGATCCTGCACCCTGCTCAGATTTTCTTTTGTTAGAGATATTTTTCGTAGAGCCGCCTCTCTTCTCGCCTTGTACTTGGTAATACCGGCTGCCTCTTCCAAAAGGCGTCTCGTCTCCTCAGGTTTTTGCTCTATTATCGAACCGATCTCCCCTTGGGCGATAATGGAATACGATCTGTTGCCCAGCCCTGTTCCCATAAAGAGATCCTGAATATCCTTTAACCGACAAGGTGAATTGTTGATAACGTATTCACTTTCATTCGACCGGTACAGCCTCCTGGTAACCGATACCTCGCTGGTACCATATAATTTTTCTGCATCTTCAAGGGTCAGGGTTACCTCAGCCATACCTAAAGGCTTTAGAGGGCCAGCCCCTGAAAATAGCATATCCTCCATCTGACGACCGCGCAACTGCTTGGGACTTTGCTCACCCATAACCCACCGGATGGCGTCGACTACATTGCTCTTACCGCAACCATTGGGGCCCACAAACGCACTGATTCCTGGGGGGATCTGGAAGCTCGATTTATCCGTAAAAGACTTGAAACCGCGAAGCGATAGGTTTTTTATTTTCATCCGCTTTTGTCTCCATGTCTGTTTCGGTGTTATTGCTATAAATGCATAATAACAGATATTATGGTAACTGTAAAGATAAAAATACTACATAGTGTATACTAACTGCAGTATTCTGCAATATATTGTGGGTTTTGCCCATGGGAACGTCAAAGTCCAGGGTATGGGTATCTTTTTTTTGGATTATGCCCCACATAGTTTAGATCAGTGGGCCCGCCCGCCTCGCCTGAGCGGCTCGCGATGGCGGGCAGGCGTTTCAAAATGGTTTATATAGATGGAGCCTATGATTCTAAGGCTTAGGGCGCAATAAACCATTTTGAAACGACCCAGTAAGGGGCCATGTCATAGGGCATAACCAAAAAAAAGATACCCATACCCTGCAAGAAGCTTAAAAATCAATAGGTTAGGTTTCACTATGACGTGACCCCGAAGGTTTTTTAGAACAGCAGCTTTTTCGTTATTCGAAAGTATGTCCAGCCAGACCAGAGTGTCAACACCAAAGCCACCCAGAGAAAGACCATTCCAACAACATGGAAGTTGATCTGCAGATACTCGTAGTGGAGACAGAGGCATATGAGAGCCACGGATTGAAATATGAATTTGTATTTTCCAAGTGTACTTGCCTCAATGACGTGCCCCTCGACCACAGCGATACTCCTTAATCCCGTCACTGCCAATTCCCTTGCAATAATCACCATAACAACCCAGGCGGGGATCCTGTTGAGAGTCACGAGCATGATCATGGTTACCGAGACCAGTATTTTGTCTGCCAGCGGATCAAGGAACTTACCGAGAGTAGTTACCACGCGGTATCTTCGGGCATAAAATCCATCGAGGAGATCTGTTAGAGCAGCGAGTCCGAAAAGTAGGGCAGCTAAGAAACTCCCGGTTCTTCCGGGAAAATACAGGCAGGTAGCCACTAGAGGAATCAACATCAGCCTCAGGATACTCAAATGATTTGGGAGGTTCGTTGTTTGCCTTTGACTTTTGTCCATGATCGAAGACTTCAGTTACTTTTTTCGTTGAATTCCCGGTAAAATTTCATAACCTTTTCCACGAATCGTCTTGTCTGGGGTATGGGTGGGACAGCATTATACTTAGTGACTGTGGTAGCGCCGGCATTATAGGCAGCTATTGCTAATCTTTTCTCTTGGTTGAACCTTTGGAGGAGCAGGCTTAGGTATCTTGTGCCCCCAAAGATATTCTCTTCTGGATCAAAGGGATCATCCACCTCCATGTCATTTGCCGTATCTGGCATCAACTGCATGAGGCCCCGAGCACCACTTTCAGAGATCGCATCAGGATCGAAGGACGATTCCGCCTTTATGATGGCCTTTATGAGATTGACCTCTATGCCAAATTGCTCTGCAGCCTTACGAATTACATCCTCATATTCCTTAAGGTACTGTTTTCCCCCTATCCCGCGGGTCCTTATGTACAGGCGATACCGTGCATCTGATCGGGTATTGCTAAAATGCCAAACCCCTTCCTTATCTCTGAATCGAAAGATATCAGCCTCTGCATTGCTCAAAAAAAAGATCGCAATGAGACCAGCGCATGATATCAATCGAGGGAGAGACATCCTACTGGCTTATCTTCTTCCAATCCGCCAGAAATCTATCTAAACCGATCTTGGTGAGCGGATGTTCAGTTAATTGGATGAGTACCTTGAATGGAATCGTGGCAATATGGGCACCAATCAGCGCTGCATCCAGCACATGCACCGGATTGCGGATGCTTGCCACTATGACCTCCGTCTCAAAACCATAATTCTCATATATTGTTACGATGTCTTCTACAATTCCCATACCAACGGTACTGATGTCATCCAGTCTCCCAATAAATGGGCTAACGAAGCTAGCGCCTGCTTTGGCTGCCATCAATGCCTGCAAGGGAGAAAATACCAGCGTTACATTAGTTCTGATATTTTCCTTTGCAAGTATTTTGGTTGCCTTAATTCCTTCAGTAATCATGGGAATTTTAACGACGATGTTATCAGCGAGGTTCGCCAGCTGCCTTGCTTCCTTAACCATACCCTCTGCTTCGATGCTTATTACCTCTGCGCTGACAGGACCATCCACTATTTTACATATTCCCCTAATTAAATCTTCAAATTTCCTGTTCTCCCTTGACACAAGCGTGGGGTTTGTGGTTACACCATCGAGGAGACCCAGTTCATTGGCCTTGGCTATTTCTTCGAGATTCGCAGTATCGATAAAAAACTTCATGTTTCCTCCTTTAACACTTCAACAGAAGATCCTTTTGGCAGTTCATTGAAAAGTTGGCGTATAGTTACGTTCAGAATGGGATGTATGAGATCGGGTGCTAATTGAACGAGGGGCTCTAATACAAACCGCCTTTTGCGCAGTAAAGGGTGAGGGATTGTCAAATCATTAGATTCTATTATTGCTTTAGCAAACAACAGTATATCGAGATCAATTATCCTTGACTCCCACCGTTTGGTTCGTATTCTGCCCATATCGTATTCAATTGCTAGAAGATCCTTTAAGAGCTGGAAAGGGGTATGTCTTGTTTTTATCTCAACGACACAATTTGCATACCAGTCTTGCCCAGTAACGCCTTCTGGCTCAGTTTTGAATATGTCTGAACAGGCAGTCACCTCACATCCCGGTAATTGGTTTATTCTTTGCAGCGAATGCCTGCAGTTGTGGAGCTTATCCCCCAGGTTTGATCCCACACCAATGTATACTATGGCTCGCTTCACGGTCACAAGCCTACACCCTTTATCCGCTCGGTTGCCTCTGAAAGGCGGTTTTCCTCCTGGGTTAATGTCAGCCTAATGTAACCTTCTCCAGGAGAACCAAAGCCATTGCCCGGCGTTACAACCACACCGGCATCAGTTAAAAGTTTTGTTGCCAGACTCGCTGATGTATAGGGCGGAGGAACAGGAACCCAGAGATAGAAGGTGGCCTTCGGTGTATCAACCATAAAACCTGC
>DAOVRY010000104.1 GCA_030633645.1 Pseudomonadota bacterium
GGTGTCGGTTCTGGGACCTTAAGAAAGGCTATCAGAGAACATTTAGAGGAAAACCTGAATGTCAGGGATTTTAACCCTGGAGGTAGGGATAGGGTCAACGATGGCATAACGATAGTTGAGCTTTAAGTCGATAACGGATGAGAGACGCTCGATTTTTGGCAGTTCGCCGCTAGCTGCATCATGCAACAAACAATAGTCAAACGGTAAGGTGGTTCGGTGGATTCATCAGAGGCCAAAGAAGAGGTAAAGAAAACAGCAGACATCGTAGAGGTCATTGGGCAATACGTGGAACTCAAGAAGCGGGGGCAGAACTATGTTGGCCTGTGCCCCTTTCATTCGGAACGTTCACCTTCGTTTACGGTTAACCAGAGCAAGCAGATTTATCATTGCTTTGGGTGCGGCAGGGGCGGTGATGTGTTTACCTTCTGGATGGAATATCACAATCTCCCTTTTCCCCAGTCTCTGAAAGATCTGGCTGAGCGTTACAATATTCCGTTACCTCGTTACAGAGACAGTTTTGATGAAAAAAAGAAGAGTGAATTAAAGGAGATTCTCTTCAAAATAAATCACCTCGCAGGCACCTATTTCCACGATGTTTTGCTAAACCGTGCTGAGGGAAGGCCTGGGAGGGAGTATTTTTCGAGTCGTCATATAGCACAAGAGACAATCTCAACCTTTAGGCTCGGATTTACTGCCAACAAATGGGATGGGTTGGTCAATTATCTGAAATCAAAAAATATTCCCTTAAAAAGAGGGGAAGAGGCCGGCCTTCTTGTTCCCAAGAAAGGTGGGGACTATTATGATCGTTTCAGGGGTAGGATAATGTTTCCTATCTTTGATCTCAATCACCAAATTATCGGTTTTGGGGGCAGAGTTCTAGATGATTCGCTGCCTAAGTATATTAATACACCTGAGACCCCACTATACCATAAAGGGTCCTCCCTATATGGCCTTGATTCTGCGTTTAAGAACGTCAGGGAAGCAGGCCTGGCAATACTCGTTGAAGGGTATATGGATGTATTGGCTCTGAGACAGCACGGCTTTTCAAATGTCGTTGCTACGTTAGGAACTGCACTGACGAGTGATCAAACGAGGAGGTTAAAGGGATACACAAAAAATGTGGTAGTCCTATTTGACCCTGATGAAGCAGGGCGCGAAGCAGCCTTGAAAAGTTTTCCCCTGTTTTTGAATGAAGGAATTTCCGCAAAGGTTCTGGTTCTTCCTCAAGGCGAAGATCCAGACAGCTTTGTAACCACACATGGCCCAGAGACCTTTGGAGAACTGTTAAAAGAAGCAAAGCCTATTTTTGATTTCTACTTGGATCAGGCGTTAGCCAACAAAGACCCTGGTGTTGATGGGCAGATTCAGATACTGCATGAAGTTTTACCCATATTTCTGAATGTAGAAGACGGAGCTACCAGGTTTTTATACATTCATCAATTTTCAGAGAAGACAGGTATAAATGAAGCCCTTATCTGGAAAGAACTACGGCAATGGGCGAATAAGAGCTCGGAGAAGCGGAACAGGGATGAGCTAAAGAAGAGGTTGTCACCAGCTCAAGATCCAAGGAAACATGGCTCAGACGAGCAATTTCTCAACCTTTTAATCCATTACCCTGAAACAGTCGACACTTTCAGGGATCAGGATTGGGAATTGATTGTTTTTGACCCTGAGGTTGCAAAGATCATCAGAGTGTTGACGGAAAAGTCTCACTCGGGAGAAGACTTGAATGGAATTGAGCAAACTCTGGATAGCGCTGCGGCGAAAGAACAATTAAGACGTATCCTAATATCTAAACCCTTCTACACTGAGGAATCGGTTAGTCAGGCAGTTAGCGAGTTTTGCAAAAAGATAGCCAGCATCAAGATTTCACAGTCCATGAAAAAGGCATCAGCAGAAGGTAATATTGAAATGGTCAATCGCCTGATCAGGGCAAAGCAAGATCTTGAATCTAAAATGTAATAGCAAAAGCTACAAATCGGGCACAAAGGAGGCTGTACATGGCAAAAAATGGTGATGAGATTAACCTACGGAGGTTAATTACCATTGGCAAAGATAAGGGCTATATTACCTATCAGGAACTGAATGACGATCTATCTAATGACGTAATATCGTCAGAAGAAATTGACGATCTCTTGCAGATGTTTGAAGAGCTGAACATCAAGGTGGTATCTGAACCCACTGGGGGAAAGATTGAAAAGGCCAAGAAACTCCAGCAAGTGAAGCAAGAGAGCAAAGAAAAAAAGGACTCACTGAGCGAACTCGAAGATGAATTTGTTACAAAAACGTATGACCCAGTCAAGATGTATCTAAGGGAGATGGGCCTTATTTCCTTGCTGAGCAGGGAAGGGGAAGTAGAGATTGCAAAGAGAATTGAAACGGGTGAAAATCTCGTACTCGACACCCTCATGAGATGCCGTATCGGCCTAGAATATATGACCGAGCTAGGCAAATATTTAGAGGCCGGCACACTTAAGGTAAGGGATATTGTCAATGACATAGAGGACGAATTTAACACGCATCAGATTGGTCAGAGGCGGGATCTCTTGCTCAACCTCATTAACAGAATGGAAGCCCTGGATGAGGAAACGTGCTCTTTGCAGGAAAATTTGAAGGTTTACCGCGATCCAGCCAAAAGAAAAAAGATTGTTAGCGCTATTGAGAAAAATCAACAGAAAATCTTTCAGATCATGAGGTCATTTAAGCTGGAAAAAGGGCATATTCAAGGGATGGTCGAGAGATTTAAAGAAATCCTCGACAATTTGGGGGAATTGGAAGGAACGTTGACTGACTGCGTGATAAAGGCTGGAGGAAAACCCCTGTCTTATCTGGAGGAATGTCTGGGTGAATTATTGACTAGTGAAGAAGGTGGCGAGAAGGTCAAGGCATTAAGTGTGCCAAAAGAAGAGCTTTTACTTTTAATAGCCAAGATAAGAGAAACGAGGGATTATATTGATGAACTAGAGAAGAGAACAACGATGCCCCTAAAGGATTTGAAACGAATTGAGAGGGAAATCGATAAAAGCTTGAGCAAGTCACAGAGTGCTAAAGATGAGCTTATCAGAGCAAATCTCAGACTGGTGGTAAGCATTGCAAAGAAATATACCAACAGAGGTCTTCAGTTTCTTGATCTTATCCAGGAGGGGAATATTGGTTTAATGAAGGCTGTGGATAAGTTTGAATATCAAAGAGGATATAAATTCAGCACCTATGCTACCTGGTGGATCAGGCAGGCGATAACCAGAGCCATTGCTGACCAGGCAAGAACAATAAGGATACCAGTTCATATGATAGAGACGATAAACAAACTCATTAAGATCTCACGGAGCCTGGTTCAGGAGCGTGGTCGGGAGCCAAACCCGGAGGAAATCGCAGAGCGGATGGGATTCCCTTTAGAAAAAGTGCGCAAGGTTTTAAAGATCGCCAAAGAACCCATTTCCTTGGAAACACCCATTGGTGAAGAAGAGGACAGTCATTTAGGGGATTTCATAGAGGATAAGAAAATAATGTCTCCAGTGGAAGCGGTCACCAAATTCGACTTGAGTGAGCAGACGAGAAAGGTGATGACAACGCTCACCCCCAGAGAGGAAAAGGTCTTGAGAAAGAGATTTGGTGTCGGTGAAAAGGCGGATCATACCCTGGAAGAGGTGGGAAGAGAATTCAATGTTACCAGAGAGAGGATACGCCAGATAGAGGCCAAGGCCCTCAGAAAGTTGCGCCACCCAAGAAGGAGAAAACTATTAGAAAGCTTCACTGAATTTGAATAGAACCCCAAATTGTCTTTATTTTCCTTGACATATAAATTTCGATTCAGTTACCATCATTGAGCAAAAAAGGGCCCATAGCTCAGTTGGAAGAGCCACCGGCTCATAACCGGTAGGTCCCTGGTTCGAGGCCAGGTGGGCCCATTAAAACTTTTGATAGTATCAATCGAAGACGGGCTGCTACCCAAACGGAAATCCCTTTGAGTGGTCATTAAAATGTTTTTTGCCAACAAATCTTGGCGATATCTTTGGCGGGATCAAAAAAGGTTTTAGACCCACCCAAAAGGGATTTCCGTAACAGCCTAAAGATGCTTGACTATTAACAGGTGCCTTTTAGCGTAGTGGCTTCAGTGAAAAGAGGGCGCACATTGAAACGGGACGCCCTCTCATTTTGTCTGAAATATACGAGGTAAAGAGTTGAAATTGGATGAGAACTTCAAGCTAATCCTGAGGATACAATCCACCGATACTCGAGTTGACGAAATAACAAGGGAACAGGAAGGAGCTCCCAAAGAGATTCAAAGATTGAAAGATGATCTTGATCTTTTAGAGAAATCCATGGAGCAAGACTTATCGAGCCTTGAAGATCTGAAAAAGGGAAATATGAGCCTTGAGAGGGACCTGGAAGAGATAGAGCCAAAACTTAAAAAGAGTAGAGCAAGACTGAATGATGTCAAGTCAAATAAGGAATATCAGGCTGTTTTGAAAGAGATTGAAGAGCTCAACGAACTTATCTTCCAGAAAGAGGAAGTGGTGATGAAATGGATGGAAGAGATTGAGAACCAGGAAAAGGAATGCGCGGATAACAATAAAAGGTGGGAGCAATCTCGAAAAGAGTATGAGAGAGAGGAAAAAAAGTTCTTACAAAGGATGAAAGAGCTGGATAAAGAGGTTCAATCTCTTAATGAGCAGAGGCTCAAATTGTCCCGAGAGGTTGATCAGGATTTGCTAAGCAGGTATACGGCACTAAAGGCTAATCTAAGGAACCAGGTCGTAGTCCCTGTGATAGATGCGGTTTGTAGGGGATGTCATCTTGGCATACCTCCCCAGCAGTATAATGATCTAATTAGAGGAGGTTCACTCCAAAGTTGCCCTAATTGCAACAGGATTATATATTTTGAAGAAAATAAGAACCCTTAGCAGCTGTAGCTCATAGGGAGCATGGTGTGGATGTTGGAGCAGGACGAATGGTCGCTGTTCTATGTTTTGCATAGAAGGGAGGAAAGTCCGGGCTCTATAGGGCAAGGTGCTCCGTAACACGGAGTCCCGGTGAC